>DRMV01000010.1 GCA_011322445.1 Chloroflexota bacterium
ACACGAAAATAGTCCGGGCTGGCTGGTTTTGTGTTAGGATTTCTGCGCATGGCGTAACCTCGCTAAAGTGGTTTTGGGACACCCTTTTTAGCAGGTTACGCCTTCTTTTTCAACTCCTTTCCGATTTTTCGGATAGAGTCTAAGTCTTTTAGGGGTAGTTGTCAAGCAAGGCAACTGGCAGGGGAGCACTCAGATGTTGTATTTTGAATGCTTCCCCTTCCAAGCGGGCAAGCAACGGCCCCCGCTTTTCTGTTATACTCAGCCCACGCCAATCTTCCTCAATGATGAGGTGCCCTATGCGCCAATCTACCCTCCAACGCCAGACCAGCGAAACCACCATCGCCGTCACCCTGAACCTGGACGGCACAGGTCAGCACGCCATTGCCACCGGGCTGCCCTTCCTCGACCACATGCTGCGCCATGTGGCCGTGCACGGGCTGTTCGACCTCACCGTCGAGGCCCAGGGCGACCTGGAAATCGACCCCCATCACACCGTGGAAGACATCGCCCTCACCCTGGGCGCGGCTTTCGACCAAGCCCTGGGCGACCGCCGGGGCATCGTGCGCACGGGCCACGCCTACGTGCCCATGGACGAAGCCTTAGCCTTCGTGGCCGTGGATCTTTCCGGGCGGCCTTACCCTGTGGTGCGGGCCAAATGGCACGCGCCCGCAGTCGGCGGCATTCCCAACAGTTTGTGGCGGCATTTTCTGGAATCCTTCGCCGTAACCGCCCGCTGCAACCTGCACGCCCGCGTGCTCTATGGCCGGGATGACCACCATCAGGCCGAAGCCCTGTTCAAAGCCCTGGCCCGCGCGCTCGACGCCGCCACTATGATGGACCCTCGCCGGGGAGGAGCCATCCCTTCTACTAAAGGTGTGTTGTAAAATGCCCCCAAGCGCGTGGCTGTTTTGGCTGGCAGGCCTGTTGATTTTGGCGGTGATATTCCCCATCGTCATCTCTTTCCTTGCCCCCTTTTCCGGTTGGGAACGGTTGGCCAACCGCTACCCTTTAACCGGCGCCTTCCCCAAAGGGGGGCACCGCTTTCAAAGCATGTGGCTCAACAACATCGCCTACCGCCGTGTTCTGCGAATGGTCGAGACGCCAGAGGGGGTTTACATTGTGCCGATGAGCCTCTTTCGCCTTAACCATCCACCCTTGTTCATCCCCTGGCACGCGATTCAGGTAGAAGAACACCCCACGTGGTGGGGGTGGTACCGGGGACACATTCAATCCACTCCCAGGGAAGAATTCCACATTCCCGCCGGGGTGAAAAAACGATGGGCCTCTTTCTTGAAAAACGCCTCATCCTTGCCTCTGGAGCCAAAGGTACCCTGACACCGTCGCCAGCACGAGGAACGCCCCCAGCCATTGCAACGGCGTGGTCAGGCGTTCCCCCAAAAGCCACCACCCCAAGGCAATGGCCGAAACCAATCGCAAAGGCATCATGCTGGTAATCAGGGCGGCATTGGCACCGCTAAGGGCTGTGATCTGCACGAAATTTCCCAAAGCAAAAATGCCGCCAACCACCCACGCGATGACCAGCCATCCTTCCCAAGAAACATGCAGCCATGCGCCCCAATCCTCGCCAGCGAACACACTAATGACGGCATAAGTCACCGTCATCGCCAGGCCCTGTTGAAACATGATCAGCCCTCGCCCTGCATTCTGCCGGCTGCTACGGCGCACCACCTGAAAATAAACCGCCAGCGAAAGCATAGAAAGCCCCGCCACACCCAGGCCAACGAAATCCCGCGTCGAAAATCCCGCTAAAACATCTGACCAATCGGTCACCAAGGTGAGCACAGCCCCCAACGTCGAAAGCGCCAGGGCTTCATAGGTGTATCGTGGCGCTGGCTCCCCAAAAAGCCCTACACCCAACAATGCCACCATAAAAGGGGTCATCAAATAAACCAGTTGCACCCACGTCGCCCGGGTAAGCGAAATCGCAGAGATGTTGGTCACCGAGCGCAGCACGACGAAAAAGGCCAACGCCCAAAGCGCCTTCTCATGCCACAAAAACGCGACGACCTCCCGGGCCGAACGCTGCTCTTCCCGCCACATAACCCCTAAACCCACCAGGGTGGTGGCAGCCGTAGCAAACAACAACAAAGAAAACTTGGGCACTTCCATCAAAGCCCGCTTAGCCATCGGCGGGTAACTCCCCCAAATCAACTGGCCCAACAATCCCAGGCCCACATACCACGAGATTGCAGGCCGCCGCTTGAGTGTTCTCAATTTGGTTGCCATGCCCCCCATCATAGCATACCCTCCCCCAAAATACGGAGAGCAAAGGCGGCATCTCTCTCATCTCGCCTGACTTTGCAGTACAATGGAGACACCCATCCCGGCCACGGAGAAAAACCATGCTTTCGCTCAAACCCCTTTTTGCCCGTCTACCCATGGCGCGCTCTACCAAGGCCTACGCTTTCGGCCTGGAGCGCCTGCCCCCCCTGAGCGCCGGTCCGGTTCTGGAAATCGGCACCGGTCAAGGCTTTAGCACCGCCTTCCTCAGCCGCGCCCTGCCCAGCCGCCAGATAGTAGGCATCGACATCACCTACCAGTGCTTCAAACCCGAGCGGCTGACCTTTGGGCCACGCCGCCCCTGGTTTGTGCAGGCCAGTGCGCCCGCGTTGCCCTTCAGCACCAACACATTTGCTCTGGCCACGCTGGTCATGACGTTCCACTGCCTGCCCAAACCTCAGCAGGTTTTCCGGGAAATCTTCCGCGTGCTCAAGCCCGGGGGGGTGCTGCTCATGGCCGACGTGGACGGTCATCATCGCATTGCGCCGTGGTTTGAGCGCGTCGAGCACTGGGGTGGCATCAGCCCCATTACGCGAGCCTATACTCCCGAGGAAGTCACCGCCCTGGGGGCTGCGGCTGGTTTCTCGCCGCCGCGCACCTTCTACCGCAAACCCAACGGTTTCATGATTTGGTATCTCTTCCAAAAGGAGCCAGCAAACCATGAGTGACGTGGTGCTCATCGACGCCGGAACAGGCAATTTGCGCTCGGTGCATAAAGCGTTGGAAGCCGTCGGCGCGCGGGTGACGCGCACGGATGATCCTGCGAAGGTGCGCCAGGGCAAGCGACTGGTGCTGCCCGGCGTAGGCGCCTTTGGCGACTTCATGGCAGGGCTGCGGCAACGCGGCCTGGAAGACGCCCTGTTGGAAGCCGTTGGCGGCGGGGCGCTCTTGCTGGGCATCTGCGTGGGCATGCAGGCGCTCTTCGACATCGGCGAAGAAATGGGGCAGCACCAGGGGCTGGGATTGCTGCCAGGACGCGTGGTAGCCTTCCCGGAAAACCTGCGTGCCGAGGGGCTGAAAATTCCCCACACGGGGTGGAACTTTGTGGAATGGGCTCACCCCAACCCCTTGCGCGCAGGGCTGGAAAGCGGCGGCTATGCCTATTTCAATCACTCTTTCTACTGCCTTCCCGAAAACGCACATGATATCATTGGCTATACCGATTACGGCCTTCGCTTCGCCAGCGCCGTATGGCGCGATAATTTACTCGGCGTGCAATTCCACCCCGAAAAAAGCCAGCGCGTTGGCCTGCAAGTGCTGGCAAATTTCCTTTCCTGGCAGCCCTGAGCGACTGCTCCCTCCCCCGAGGAAGCCATGAACGATTATATTAAAATCCCCCTTCGCGCGCACAAACACATCGGGCTGGTTGCCCACGACGGACGCAAACGCGACCTGCTCGAATGGATTGCCTTCAACAAGGGCACCTTGAGCCGCCATCGCCTCTACGCCACCGGCACGACCGGTCTCCTCATTCAGAAGGAAACCGGGCTGCGGGTGATTCGCCTGAAAAGCGGCCCCTTCGGCGGCGACCAGCAAATGGGCGCACTCATTGCCGATGGGGAAATCGACATCCTGATTTTCTTCTGGGACCCGCTGGAACCCCAGCCCCACGACCCCGACGTCAAAGCCCTGCTGCGAATTGCCGTGCTCTACAACATCCCCACAGCCTCAAACCGGGCGACTGCCGATTTCCTCATCTCGTCTCCCCTCCTCGATGAGCCTTATGCGCGGCTGATTCCCAACTACCGGCAGCGCATCAAACGCGCACCTTTCATCGAAGCCGCCTTGCGTGAAACCTCTCACGACGAGCAGCCCTAAACGAACCGTTTGAACAAGCGCGTGGCGGCAGCCTCGCTGCTTTGGAGCCGCGCGTGGCGCCTGCGCGCCCGGGGCGCTACGACGCCATCGCGCCGAACTTTGCCCAAACTCTTGGTCAGAAAAGTAAAAGCGGGTATAATCACCGCCGATGAAATATTTATCATCGCTACAAAACAAGAATAATTTCATTTTCTGGCTGGCGTTTTTAGGGGGCAACCTGGTGCTGTTCGCGCCCATGTATATCCTGACCGCGCAAGGCAGCGCCTTCTTCCCCAGCCTGCACAGTTGGGCTGCGCTACAAGCGCGGGAAAACTACGACCTCTGGCGGCTGGGGCTGGAATGGGTGCTTCTCTTTGCCGTGTGGGTTGCCTTCCCTCGTTTGTGGACGGTGCGCGGACGGCGGGCTTTCCGGTGGGCAGCGTTTGCCCTGTTGCTGGTTTTCCTCATCTACCAGATTTACGAGGCCGTTGACGTTGCGCTCTACCACAACACGCCCAATTTTTATAACGACTGGGCTTTCCTGGGCGGTGGCATTGGGTTTGTCCTCGATAGCCTGACCCTGCCCTGGTGGGCCTATCCCGCTGGCGTGGTTGGGCTGATCGTTGCCGTGTGGCTCATTTATCAGATTGCCACCACACCGTTTACTCGCGTGGTTCCCAACCGACTGCACCCCCTCACGCGTGGGGGCATCCTCGTGTTGGCCGCAGCGGCGCTGGCTTTCACCGTGGCTTTCCCCGCAGAAGCCGCTACCCCCGAAGGCGAAGTTGCCAGCCTGAGCCTTAAACTCGCTGCGAACATCCGGCAAGCGCGCCTCACGCAAGAGCGCGTGCAAGCGATGCAACAGGTTTCGCCTTACAAAGTGTATGACTACCGCCGCTACACTCTTGCAGAGCACCCCAACGTTTACCTCTTTTTCCTGGAATCCTATGGCAGCGTGCTGATCAACGACCCGGTCTTCCACTCGCGCTATGAAGCGCTCATGGACGCGGTGCAGCAGGAACTAAGCGCCGCTGGCTGGCACATGGCTTCAGGATTGAGCCGCTCGCCGGTATGGGGCGGGGGTTCCTGGATGGCCTACACCAGCGCCCTGTGCGGCGTGCGAATTGCCCAACAACCGCAATACCTCACCTTGAAATACAGTTTCCAAAATACGCCCTACCCCAACCTGGGGCGCTACATGCAAAGCCAGGGCTATCGGTTCACCTGGGTGGTTCCCATTGACCGCGAACTTTCTGCATACCTCTGGAAAACCAACCGCCGCTTTTACGGCCCCGATGTCTGGCTCACTTTTTCCGACCTGAACTACCACGGGCCGGAATACAGTTGGGGGCCCTCGCCGCCCGACCAGTACACGCTGGGTTTCCTGCGCGCCTGGCTTGCCAAGCAGCCCCCCAAACCCAACTTCGTCTTCTTCCTCACGCAAAACACCCACTACCCCTTTGCCCCTGTGCCGCCCATCGTGAAAGACTGGCGGGAACTCAACGACCCCAACATCGACCACCCAGACGCCCGGCCCAAGCCTCGCGCCGTCGAAGCCTATATGGAAGCCGTCACGTACGATTGGCAAGTGCTGGCCGACTTCATCCGCACAGCCGGGAAGAACGACGTCTTCATTCTGGTCGGCGACCACCAACCCCCGGCCGTTTCCGGCCCGTGGGATGGTTACGAGACCATCATGCACGTCATCGCGCGCGACCCTGCCTTCGTCGAAAGCTTCACAACCTACGGTCTGGTGCCCGGCATGCTGCCCGACCCCCATGCCGCGCCGCTGCACCACGAAGGGCTGTATTCGTTGCTGGTACGTCAGTTAGTCGCTCGGTGGGGCACCAACCCTAACGACCTGCCAGCCTACCATCCGCAGGGCATTCGCATTCCGGGCATTCTGCCCAAAGTGCGTTCCATTTACCACAAAGCCCAAAAATTCAAACCCCACGCGACGGAGCAGCCCTGAAATGGTCAAAGCGCCACGCGATTTCATCGGCTGGTTGGGCCTTAGTGTGGCCGCCTTAGGTGCGGGATTCCTCTGGCAACGCGCCTACGCCCCTTCGGGGGCATGGTGCTGGTTAGCCCTGAGCGGGGCTGGGGTTGCCTATGTTGCCTTTTATGCCTGGCGGCACCTGGGCGAGAACCGCCCAACCCTCGAAGCCTCGCCCTACCCCTCTTTAGGCCCTGCCAACATGCTGACGCTCACCCGCGGCCTGGCGGTGGCGTTGATGCTGGGCTTCTTCTGCCCCCACACGGCCACAGGGTGGGGGCCGGGGCTGCTTTACACTTTCGTGGCGCTGACCGACTGGTGGGACGGGCTTCTGGCGCGCCTCACCGGCCACACCTCCCTCCTGGGACAACGCCTGGACATGCTGGTAGACAGCGTGGGGGTGCTCGCTGCGTCGGGGCTGGCCGTAGCCCTTGGCCGCCTGCCGTGGTGGTACCTCAGTGTAGGCCTGGCCCGCTACGCCTTCCTGGGGTGGGAAGCCCTGCTACGCGCGCGCGGACGCACCCCGCGGCCTATCCCTCCCGACCCGCAGCGGCGGGCCAACGCCGGCTTGATGATGAGTTTCCTGGCCGCGGCCTTGTGGCCGCTTTTCTCACCGCGTGCCCTTGCCCTGGTCGGCGTCTGGTTTCTCATTCCCTTCCTGGCGCTTTTCCTGCGCGACGGCGCCTGGGAAGCCGGGCTTGGCAAGGCCCCCTCTCCCACCACCGACGCCACGCAGCGCGGCTGGCATAAAGCCCAAGCGCTCCTCCGCCTGCTGGCAGCCCTTGTTTTCCTCATCACCCTGCAACACCCCACGGTAGAGCCTGCCGCCCGCTGGGCGGGCACGCTACTGGCCGCGCTTCTGGTGCTGGGCATCCTCCCCCGCCTGGCCGCGCTGGGCAGCCTGCTGACACTGGGCGCTGCATGGACGGGGGGGCTTCCCCTGGAAGCCGCTGGCATGCTGAGCGCGGCCATGCTCACTACGGTAGCGTTTTACGGCGGCGGCGCGGCCTGCCTCTGGGCCCCCGACGACCGCATTTTCCTCACCCATGTAGGGCCGCGCGCCTCGACGGCGCCACCACAAACGACCGACTGATACCCCCCACCCTTTGAGATTACCCTCTAAGAAGAAGTAAAATACTTATGCCCTCCTCAACCCGCCGCGTTTTCACGGCCCTTGCACTTCTCACCCTCATCGTCGGCGCCGCGCTGTTCTTGCTCAAACCCGCCTCTTCTGGAGACACTGCCATGCTGCCCCCCACCTCTGCTGCTGAGCCCAATTACACCCCCGAAACCATCTGCGAAGCCATCTTCGCCGGGGGCTGCTTCTGGTGCATGGAAGCCCACTTCGAAGCACTGCCCGGCGTGCTGGAAGTGACTTCCGGCTACACCGGCGGCGACGTGCCTAACCCCACCTACGAACAGGTTTCCACCGGCACCACAGGACACTTCGAGGCCGTGCGGGTGCGCTACGACCCCAACCGCATCACCTACCGCCGCCTGCTGGAAGCCTTTTGGCAACCCATTGACCCTACCGACCCCGGCGGGCAATTCTACGACCGCGGCCCTCAATACCGCACCGCTATTTTCTACCTCGACGACGAGCAAAAACGTCTGGCCGAGGAATCCAAGCAGGCCCTGGAAGCCTCAGGCATCTTCAAAAAGCCCATCGCCACCCTCATTCTGCCAGCCAAACCCTTTTACCCTGCCGAAAACTATCACCAGGGCTACTACAAAAAGAACCCCGCGCATTACCAGCGTTATGTCATGGCCTCGGGCAAGGAAACCTTTGCCGAACTCACCTGGCGAGACTACCCAAATTTCGACTTCTTTCCCAACGAAAACAAGCCCTGGAAACACTTTCAAAAGCCCTCAGACGCGGTGCTGCGCCGCAAGTTAACGCCGCTGCAATACGAAGTGACCCAGCAAAACGGCACCGAACTGCCTTTCGACAACCCGTACTGGAACCAGCAACACCCCGGCATCTACGTCGACCTCCTTTCCGGGGAACCGCTGTTCAGCACCCTCGACCAATACGATTCGGGCACCGGTTGGCCCAGTTTTACCCGCCCGCTGGAACCCGACAACTTAGTCGAGCGCCTCGACACCAGCCACGGGATGCAACGCATTGAAGTTCGCAGCCGTTATGCAGATTCTCATCTCGGGCATCTCTTCTTCGATGGGCCACCACCCACTCACTTGCACTATTGCATTGACTCAGCCGCGCTGCGCTTCATTCCCGTGGAAGACCTCCAACGGGAAGGCTACGGCGAATATCTGCCCTTGTTCCAGAAATAGGTTCGCAACGGCTGGGCACGCCAGCCCTCTCTCGCCACACACAGTGGCTGCCTTTCGGCCGATGAGATCCTTTCTCAAAACCCTCAGCTGGCTGCTCCTGGCGGCATTGCTGGGCTGGGCAGCCACTAAAGTGCCGTGGAGCGCAACCTGGGCCACGCTGCGACGCTTTCCCGTAAGCACGCTGCTGGGGCTCATTGCACTCAACGTGCTCATTCTGTGGCTGTTTGCCCTTCGGTGGTGGTGGCTGCTGCGGGTGGCGGGGCATCCCGTCCCGTGGGGGCACCTCACGGCCTACCGGGTTGCCGCTTTCAGCGTCAGTTATTTCACCCCCGGCTCGCAGTTCGGCGGCGAACCGTTGCAGGTTTGGGCGCTCTGGCGGCAAGAAAACGTTCCCACCGCCACAGCATTAGCCAGCGTAGGGCTGGATAAACTGCTCGAACTCGTGGGCAATTTCGGCTTCCTACTGGTCGGCGCGGCAGCCCTTGCTCACCTTGGTCTGCTCTCGCCCGCAATGCGGCGCAGCCTGCCGCTGGGGGCTGGCGGGCTGGCCTTGCTCACCGTGCTCTACCTCGTAGTGGTCTGCCGCGGGGTCAGCCCCCTTCAGCGGCTATCTTCCCACCTACCGCGTTTCCTGCGCCGGGCCGCCCACCACGGGGCAGCCGCCGAAGCCACCGCAGCCAGTCTCTGCCGCCGCCGCCCCGCCCTGGCGCTGATCGGTCTGGCCCTCGCGCTCCCTACCTGGGTCGCTCTGTGGGGCGAATATGCCCTGATGACCCACGGCCTGGGCATGCACCTGACCTTCGCTCAAACCCTGGTGCTGATGACCGCCGCCCGACTGGCTTTCCTGCTGCCCCTCTTGCCCGGAGGGTTGGGGGCGCTGGAAGCCGGGCTGGTCCTGACCCTCGGCACGCTGGGCTATGGGCCTTCCTACGGATTAGCCCTCGCTCTCATCATCCGCCTGCGCGATCTAACCGTCGGCGCGGTGGGGCTGTTCATTGCTCATCGGCTTGGTGTTCAAACCCTGGGCTCCCCCCCACCGCCTTCCTCACCCCAAAAAACCAACACCTCGGAGGTTCCTATGAAAGTCAAAGTTCAACGCATGGTCTGCGCTCGCATTCCCACCCAGGAAGGCACCTTCCAACTCTGCCTCTACCACAACAACAAAGACCAGAAAGAGCATCTCGCCCTGGTGGTCGGCGACGTGGCCGGAGAAGGCGTGCTGGTGCGCATCCATTCCGAATGCTTCACCGGCGACGTGCTCGGCTCGCGGCGCTGCGACTGCGGTGAGCAACTGCACCTCGCCATGCAACACATCGCCGAAAAAGGCCGTGGCGTGGTCGTCTACCTGCGGCAGGAAGGCCGCGGCATCGGCCTGCTGGAAAAACTCAAGGCTTACAACCTGCAAGACCAGGGCTACGACACCGTCGAAGCCAACCTCGCGCTGGGGCATCAGGCCGACGAGCGGGAATACGATGTCGGCGTCGCCATTTTGCGCGACCTTGGAGTGCAATCGGTGCGTCTGCTGACCAACAACCCCAAGAAAATCGAATCGCTGGAAGCCTTGGGCATGCCGGTGGTGGAACGCGTGCCGGTGGTGGCTACCATCCATGACGACAACCGCGCCTACCTCGAAACCAAAGCCCGCCGAATGCACCATCTGCTGGACATGGGTTCCCTGACCTTGCACGCGCAGGAAAAGCCGACCGATGAATCCTGAAAGCGGTGCTGCGCCAGACCCGGTAGCAGACATTCGGGGCACCGTCAAGGCCATTTGCGCCTCGGGGCGGCCGCTGGTGACGCTGACCTACGCCCAGAGCCTGGACGGCAGCATCAGCCATCGCCCCGAGGCGCCATTGGCGCTGAGCGGCCCCGAGACCAAATACCTCACCCACCGCTTACGGGCCGCCCACGATGCCATTCTGGTCGGCGTGGGCACCGTGCTGGCCGACGACCCCAAACTGACAGCCCGGCAGGTGGGCGGCCCCCACCCGCGCCCCGTCGTGTTAGACTCGCGGCTGCGCACCCCGCCCACCGCGCGGGTGCTGCAACACCCCCGCGGCTGCATCATTGCGGCTGCCGAAGACGCCCCCCAAGAACGCGAGGCCGTTTTAGCCACCGCCGGGGCCCACGTGGTGCGTCTGCCGCGAGGAGCCACCGGCGTTTCCCTACCTGCTTTGCTTTCATGGCTATACGAAGCGCAGGTGTGCAGCCTGATGGTCGAAGGCGGACGGCAAGTACTCACCGCTTTCCTTCAGGCGGGGCTGGTCGATTGGGTCTTGCTGACCATTGTGCCTTACTTCGTCGGCGGCGTGCCCGCCCTGGCCCCGCTTTTGCCCCGCTCGCCCCAGCCGGACAGCGTGGAAGCCTTCCCCGGCCTGGCCCCGGGCTGGCAAGTGATGCGCCTGGGCCGCGACCTGGTGCTCTGGGGGCAGATGCCGCCTGCCAACCCGGCCAGCCGCTGACCGCCCTCTCATTACCGCACCGCTTCTTCCTTCCCCCTCCTCACTCCCACCATGCAAAATCTCGCGCTCTATTTCACCGCTCCCCGCCAAGTTGAACTGCGCACCGAAGCCTGCCCGTCCCCCGGCCCCGGCCAGGTGCGCGTGCACACGCGGATTTCGGCCATCAGCCCCGGCACCGAAATGCTCATCTACCGTGGGCAAATGCCCCAGGGGCTGGCCGCCGACGAAGCACTGGAATCCCTCGCCGGGGCGTTAGCCTACCCCCTCAAATACGGCTACGCCGCCGTGGGGCAGGTCACCGACCTGGGCCCGGGGGTGGATGCCGGCTGGAAGCACCGGCTGGTTTTCGCCTTCCAACCCCACCAGCGGTGCTTCGTAACCAGCGTGGAAAGCCTGTTGCCCGTGCCGGACGGCCTCCCGCCGGAGCGCGCGGCCTTTTTGCCCAACATGGAAACCGCGGTCAACTTCCTGATGGACGGCGCGCCCCTCATCGGCGAACAAGTGGCCGTGCTGGGGCAAGGCGTGGTGGGGCTGCTTACCACGGCGCTGCTGAGCCGCTTTCCGCTGGCCGCGCTGGCGGTCTTCGACCGTTACCCCCGGCGGCGAGAGGCCGCCCAACGCCTGGGCGCCACCTTAGCCCTCGACCCCGCCACGCCCGACGCGCTGGAAGCCGCCCGCGCCCATCTTCACGCTCGCGACCTTTACGACGGCGTTGACCTGGCCTTCGAACTTTCTGGCAACCCCGCAGCCCTCGATTTCGCCCTGGCCCTGACAGGCTTCGCCGGGCGGGTGGTCATCGGCTCATGGTACGGCAGCAAACGCGCCCCCCTCGATTTGGGCGGGCGCTTCCACCGCAGCCGCATCCGCCTGCTGAGCAGCCAGGTCAGCACCCTGGCGCCCGAACACGCCGCCCGGTGGAATAAAGCCCGCCGCCTGCGCACGGCCTGGGATATGCTCCGCACTTTCCCAGCAGAGCGCCTGATCACCCACCGCTTTGCCTTTGCCCAGGCCGCCGAAGCCTATCGGCTGCTGGATGAGCGTGCAGGGGAAGCAATACAGGTGATTTTCACCTACGAATGAGCGGGTTGCGAATAGTGACTTGCGAATGGCAATTTGCGATTAGCAATTAGCGGCGCAACCACACGCATGGAACCACCAGGCAACCAGCCAACCCGGTAACCAGGCAGCCAGGCAACCAAGTAACCACTCCCCCCTCACGAGGTAACCACCATGTACCAACTCACCGTCATCCGCGATTTCATCGCCCAACACTATCTCATCGGCGGCGACTGGGGCGCCGAAAACAACCCCCACAGCCACCACTACCGCGCCGAAGTGCAACTGGAAGGCGAAAGCCTGGATCAGCACGGCTATCTGGTCGATATTGTGGCCGTAGAAGCCGCCTTAGAGCGCCTCATCGCCCGCTACCGCGACCACACCCTCAACGACCTGCCCGAATTTGCCGGGCTGAACCCCAGCCTGGAGCACTTCGCCCGCATTTTCGCGCAGGCGTTAGCGCCCGACATCGCCGCGCCCAACCTCACCCGCCTCACCGTGCGCTTGTGGGAACACGAAACCGCCTGGGCAGCATACACCCTGCCGCTGAACGCGGCCTGAAGGCGCCTTCGCAGCGGTTGCGGTCATCTGAGCACACGCAAAACGTGCAGAAACGCAACCGTGCTTACGGAAAGCGCCCTCACCCCTCAAGCCGTCCCCTTCGACTCCGCTCAGGGAGCGGCTTTCTCCCCTCTCCCAGTGGGAGAGGGGAGAAATGGCGAGCGAAGCGAGCCAAAGTAGGGTGAGGGCGGAGCACCGCTTCAACAACTTTTGCTTGCCCTCAGCCTCCCCTTTCCTTGTCCTCGGCTATACGAAATCCATGTTCCCTTCGCTTCGCATCGGCCTTGTCATCTACGGCTCGTTAGACACCCTCTCCGGCGGCTATCTTTACGACCGCCTGCTGGTGCACCACCTGGAAGCCCACGGCCATCGTGTCACCGTGCTCTCCCTGCCGTGGCGCGACTACCCGCGCCACTTGGCCGACAACTTTTCAACCAGCCTCGCCCGGCGCATCCTGACCACGCCGGTTGACCTCTGGCTGCAGGACGAACTCAACCACCCTTCGCTCTTCTGGCTCAACCGCCGGGCGCGGCCTGCCGTTCCCATCGTGAGCATCGTCCACCACCTGCGCAGCGACGAGCGCCATCCACGCCCCTGGCTTCCGCTATATCGCGCCGTGGAACGCGCTTACCTGCGCAGCGCGGATGCCTTCATCTTCAACAGCCGCACCACCCAGGCCGCGGTCGCCAGCCTGCGGGGCGAACCGCTGCCGCCCCACATCGTGGCCTACCCCGGCGGCGACCGCCTGCACCCCCAGGCCGATGCCGCCCTCATCTGCACCCGCGCCCACGAACCCGGGCCCCTGCGCGTCCTCTTCCTGGGCAACCTCATCCCGCGCAAGGGGCTGCACGTGCTCTTGCAGGCCCTCGCCCGCCTGAACCCCGCCAAAGCCGTGCTGGACGTGGTGGGCGGCGAAACTTTCGCCCCCGCCTACGCCCGCCAGATGCGCCGCCTGGCACAACGCCCCGGCCTGCAGGGGCGGGTGCGTTTCCACGGCAGGCAGGACGATGAAGCCCTGCGCCGCCTGCTCAGCCGCGCCCACGTGTTGACCGTGCCTTCCCGCTATGAAGGTTTTGGCATCGTGTATCTGGAAGCCATGGGCTTCGGCCTGCCGGTGATCGCCGGCGAGCGCGGCGCGGCGTGGGAATTCGTAACGCCCGGGGAAAACGGCTTCCTGCTGCCCGCCAACGAAACCGCCGCCATTGCAGCGTTAGCGAAGCACCTGCGCGCCCTGCATCGGGACCGGGAGCGGCTGGCTGCCATGGGGCTGGCCGCCCGGCAACGTTACGAGCAACACCCCACCTGGGAAGCCAGCATGGCGCGCATTCGGGGTTTCCTGGAAAGCCTGCTCTGACCACTTCCTTACCCCCACTTTCAGGAAGGCGCTGATGTTCACCCTTTACCCTGCCATCGACCTCCACCAGGGGCAAGTGGTGCGCCTGAAGCAAGGCGACCTTGCCCGCCAAACCCGCTACGCCACCAACCCGGCTGTCGTTGCCCGCCGATGGCTCGCCGAAGGCGCCCAGTGGCTGCACGTGGTCAACCTCGATGGCGCATTCGGCCAGGACGACGCGGCCAACCGCGCCGCATTGCAAGCCATTCTGCAAGAAGCCGCCACCCATCAGGCCCGCGTCCAGTTCGGCGGCGGCCTGCGCAGCCTGAAAGCCGTAGGCGAGGCCCTGCGGCTGGGCGTCAGCCGGGTCGTGCTGGGCACCTTAGCCGCCCGCCAGCCTGAAGCCGTGGCCGAAGCCCTGCGCCGCTGGGGGCCGGAACGCGTTGCCGTGGGCATCGACGCCCGCGGGAGGCGCGTGCAGGTGAGCGGCTGGGCCGAAGCCACCGACCTGGAAGCCACCACCTTCGCCCGCCGTCTGGCCGCAATGGGGCTGCGCACCGTGATTTTCACCGATATTGCCCGCGACGGCCTGCAAACCGGCCTGGCGCTGGAAGCCACCGCCGCCCTGCAAGCCGCCAGCGGGCTGGAAGTCATCGCCTCGGGCGGCGTGGCCTCGCTGGACGACCTGCGTGCCGCCCAAGCCACCGGGCTGGCAGGGGTGATTGTGGGGCGGGCGCTTTACGAGGGGGCGTTTACCGTGGCCGAGGCGCTGCGGGCGCTGACCTGACCCCCCGCCTTTCGCCTACGCCAGGCCGGTCAACCTCTCACTGACTTCCCAAAGCCGCCGCGCCAGGGCATCGTCGCGCGCCGCCTCCGAAGGCTCTACCTGCTTGCACTCGACGAAATAGTGACCGCTGACCGACACCACTTCCGGCGACGTCGCGAGATAAAGGATCGTATCGGCGCCTTCTTCGGGCGTCAGGGCAAAACGGGCCACCACCCACTGCGCCAGGCGGTCGAGGGGCGCAAAACCCGCCTTCCAGATGCCGGTCGCTACCATGCCGGGGTGCATGGCGTTGACCGTAAGCGGCGTTCCGGCTTCTCGCCGCGCCAGTTCACGCGTAAAGAGGATGTTCGCCAGTTTTGAGCGCCCATAGGCCTTCATGCCCGAATAGCCGTGCTCAAACGCCAGGTCGTCCCAATCGAGCGTGCCGGTGCGGTGCATGGACGAAGCCACGTTGATCACACGCCCGGCCGGTGCGGCCCGAAGCATATCCAAAACCAGATTGGTCAGCAGGAAGGGGGCCAAGTGGTTGACCAAAAAAGTCTTTTCCACGCCGTAGGGGGTCATCTCGCGGCGGAGGAAGAAGGCGCCAGCGTTGTTGACCAGCACGTCCAGGCGGTCGAAGCGCGCATGCACCGCCGCAGCCAGCCGCCGCACTTGCTCCAGGTCGGAAAAATCGGCCAGGAAGGCCGCCACGCGCGCATTACCGCTTTCCGTGCGAATTTTCGCCACCACGCGCTCGGTTTTGGCTGGATTGCGCCCCACCACGCCCACTTCCGCACCCAATGCTGCCAGCGTCGCCGCGGTCACCTGCCCAATGCCCGAAGTCGCCCCGGTGACCAGGCAAATTTTGCCATCCATACGGGGGAAATCGCCCATCATGCTCATTCTCCTCACGGTTCCAGCCGCAAATGGTCGGCAGCGTGGGCTTCCACAGCCGGTCGGGTCCACCACATGGGGTAGTACTTTCCCCCCGCCCAGAGCGTCATCATATCGTCGTAGTGGGGGTGGTAGGCATGGCCGGATTCCCCGGTGGTGTGCACGGTCAAAGAAGCGTCCAGGTTGCTCAAGTCCACGATCATCCGCATGGAAGGCAGCCAATAGACCTCGAAGGAATGCCCTACCTTCCAGCCAGTGGCGTTGACCAGCCCTTTGCTGCCCGTGGTGCGCACGGGGCCGCGGTTGAACATCGCCTCAATCGGCCCAATGCCCGACTCACCGAGGGTCTGGTTGCGGAACACGGCGACATGCAGGTCGCCCCAGCGCGGCCACTTTGCCATATCCTTTCCGTACTTTGCACGCATCTGTGCCACCGTTTCCTGCCACGCCCGCAGGAAAATGTCGTCACGGCTTTCCACCGCGGGGGTGGCTTTATCATCCCAGAAGAAGTTGTGGGGATCGTCATCCAGATTGCGCATGACTTCCATCCAGCGCTCGCCGCCGGTCGGCCAGTAGGCTTTCGGGAGGTCGTCTTTGAACGTATCCAGCAACAGGTTTTGCCAGAAATAGGCGAACACTGCCGCCGGCTGAGAATTAGCATCGTAGCGGTCATCCCAGTTTTGCAGAAAACGGTCGCGGGCAGCAGTCAGGTCAGCGTCCTTCATGGGCAAGCCCAGCAAAATATGCACCTGCCTGGCCGCGTTGGTGCTGTAAGCGTCGAACTGCATGGATTCCAGCGTGGTTTTGTCGATTTTGCCGGGGGCCTCTTTGAGCATCTCGATGATGCGCTCGGCACGGAAGCCGTATGTCCAATCGGTGGTGATGAGGTAGGGGTAATTCCACGGCGGCACCCGGTTGTTGGCCGTGACGATGTAGCCTTCCGGCGGGTTGAAGGCATAGGGCAATTCCTCGAGAGGCACGTAGCCCACCCAATCATAATCGCCCGTCCAGCCCGGCACCGGCAGCCGCCCATCGCCCGCTTTCCGAATGGGAATCAGCCCCGGCATTTGGTAGCCGATATTGCCGTCCACATCAGCATACACCAGGTTTTGAGCGGGAACGTAGAACTTCAACGCCGCAGCGCGAAATTCCTCCCAATTTTGGGCAGTATCCATGCCCCAAATAGACGCGAAGGGTGTGGAGGGCGAGAGCGCCGTCCAGGCCAGGGCAATAGCATAATGCTCCGGCAGGGAAATGCCGGCGCGATCTTTGAAGGGTGTGGCCTCGGGATGTTTTTCGGGGTCAATGTTATCTTTGAGAGGGCCGTAAGTATCCGAAATGATAGGCCCATGCCGCGAGATGCGCACGGTAATCGTAACCGGTTCACCACCCGCGACGTTGATGGTTTCCTGGCGGGTTTCGAAGTTCACCCACTTGCCTTTGTATTCGTATTGCATGGGGTTGTCAGGGTTCACCTTTTCGATGAACAAATCCATGACATCAGGCCCCACGTTGGTAAAGCCCCATGCGATGCGGTCGTTGTGTCCAATGACGATGCCTGGCACACCGGCAAAGGAGAACCCGCCGACGGAGAAGGGGCACGCGGCGTTCACCGGCTGGCAGTGCAAGGACATCTGGAACCAAATCGAGGGCATCTGGATGCCCAAATGAGGGTCGTTGGCTAAATACGGCTTTCCGGTATCGGTCAGCGCGCCGGAAACCACCCACGAGTTGGAACCCACCCCCATACCCGTTTCACCGATAAGGGCATCCACCGCCCGGAAGCGGTCGGCCACCGTCAACCAGGCGCTGGCGGGCAGGTCACGCGCCGCAGCCAAAGGCGGGCTTCCCTCGCTGCCACTGCTGGCGCCGCTGAAAGGCTGCGTCACAATGGTCGGCTCATCCTTGGGGTAAGGCGGAAACAGTGTGCCCACCTGCTCTGGCGTGAGATGGGCAAGCAGCACGGCACGCTCGATTTCCGCGCCAATGTTGCCGCGCAAGTCCCACGCCATCGCCTTGCCCCACACCAACGAATCCACCGGCGTCCAGGGGGCAATCTGGTAGCCGCGGTTGAGAATGCCCTTCAGAATCAGGTATTCCAGGCTCAACTCGGTCGGCTGGCGGTCGGCGATGTAAGCGTTGACGCCCTCCGTGTAGGCTTCCAGAATGGCTTTGGATTGCGGGGAAAGTTGTTCATATTCCTGCTCGGCGACCTCCCGCCACCCCATCGTGCGCAGGAATTCGTCGGTTGCCAGTTGCGACTTCCCAAACATCTCCGAAAGTCGCCCGCTGCCGACGTGCCGCCAGAAATCCATTTGCCAGAAGCGTTCTTGCGCATGGATATATCCCTGCGCAAAGAAGAGGTCATGGAGATTGGAAGCATACACACTCGGCACGCCCATCGCGTCGCGGTAAACATCCACCGGCGCGCGCAATCCTTTGAGGTGCAGCGTGCCCGTGGTTTGCGGAAACGACTTGGGGGCAACCACCCGCGGCACATACACCTTGAGCCAGAAAGCGCCGCCCGCCGCCACGGCCACAACCACTACCACGACGGCCAATACCACATATTTCAAAACCCGCGCCCACTTGTTCATCAATTGCGCTCCTCGTCTTACTCAATCTGTTGACAACTTACGCCCATTATACTCATGCCTTCATCAACCACCGCCTCCAAACCCCCATTTTCGCCAAATTCCCCCACTGCACCTGCGAGCGCTGCCGGCGCGCGTCACGACGTCCCAGCCAGGGCTTCCCGCAACTCTGGTAAAACCTCTTTTGCTGCCTCTCGCCCCAACGCGATGAGTTCCGCCGCGTGGTCATAACCCGAAATCACCGTGATCTGCGGGGGGATAGGCGGCTTGAGGAAGAAATCGGGGGGATACTTCTCAAACCGCTCAACGCTGTGGGCGCGAATGACGAGGTTCAGCGCATCGCCCAGGTTGGCGATGATGCCGCCAAAGGTGCTCGCAATCAGCCGCTTGTGCGCCAAATACTGCCAAAACGAGGCTGCATTGTCGGAATAGACATCCACCCCAATGACCACGTCGGCGCCCATTTTGCGGACCACATCCACTGGCAGGTTGTTCAACAAGCCGCCATCGACCAGCCGCATACCGTCCCGCGTCACAGGGGCCAACAAGCCAGGGATTGACATCGTCGCCCGCACTGCCGGCGCCAGGCACCCCTCCGTGAGCCACACCTCTCGCCCTGCATTCAAGTCGGTTGCCATCAGGGTGAGGGGAATGCGCAAATCGGCAAAGGTCTTGCGCCCCAGCACGCCGCGCACCCACGCCTCGATTTCCTCCCCCCGAATCAGCCCCTGACGATTGCGGCCTAAATCGAAAAAGCGCCACAGCGAGCGCAGCCGCAAGCCATGCGTTTGCGCCATTTCTGCCATCTCGTCGGCCGAGAGGCCCGCGGCGTAGCCTGCGGCAATCAGCCCCCCCATGCTGGTTCCTGCAAGAAAATCCACGGGCAGTCCCGCTTCGTCGAGCACTTGCAACACGCCAATATGCACCAGGCCTCGCGCGCCCCCTCCACTCAGCGCGATGCCTAACCGTTTCCGTTGGATTTCCATCACCACAGCCTCCCGGGAAAAACATCTCGCGCAATTATACCGCCCACAACCTTGCGCCAACACCCCACCCGCGGTAAAATCATACCGACCAGTCGGTATGATTTTGAGCCTTCCCACAAAAAGGGAAGCCACACGAACAAAACCTTTCGCACGGCCCAAGGCAGGCCGCAAGCACATCGCCAAAGGGCGAAAGCCTTCCCTGAGATTTCCTCTGGAGCACATCATGCCCAAACAAGCCCGCAGCGAAGCCACCCGCCGCGCCTTGCTGGAAGCCGCCGAGCGCCTGTTCGCCGCCCGCGGCTACCTCGCCGTGAGCGTGGATGAAATCTGCCGCGCGGCAGGCGTGAGCAAAGGCGCTTTCTACCACCACTTTGCCTCCAAGCAAGCGGTCTTCCTGGCACTGCTGGAAGCCTGGCTGCAACGGTTGCAGAACGCGCTGGAAGCCGAGCGCGCCGCGACGCCCTCCCTGCCGGAAGCCCTGCAGGCCATGAGCCGCCAACTGGCCCCCATTTGGGAGACAGGCCGCGCCCAGTGGCCGCTGCTGCTGGATTTCTGGAGCCAGGCCATCCGCGACCCCGCCGTATGGCAGGCGACCGTCGCCCCTTACCGCCGCTTCGAAAACCTGTTTGCCGAATGGCTGGGCGAGGCCGCCCAACAGGGTGCGCCCCTGAACACCGACCCGCTCACCGCCGCCCGCATTTTACTTGCCTTTGCCACCGGCGTGCTGCTGCAGGGGCTGTTGCTCCCCGGCGATGCCGACTGGCCGCAGGTGGCGCAGCAGGGTGTGCTGACCATGCTGCAGGGGTGGGGAATGCAGAGATAGCGATTAGCGATTGGCGATTAGCGAAAGGAGTTCAAGATGAAAGTGCTCGTTACCGGTGCGATGGGCAACATTGGGCGGGCCGCGGTGGAAGCCCTGCTCGCCCACGGTCACCGCGTCACCACCTTCGACGCTCCCACCCGGCGCAACCGCCGCGCCGCCCGCCGCTTCCGCCGCGAGGCCCGCCTGCTGTGGGGCGACATTCGCGACCCGCAGGCCGTTGCCGCCGCCGTGGAAGGCCAGGACGTCGTTGTCCACCTTGCCTTCGTCATCCCGCGGCTTTCGGCCACGGGGCAGGGCAGCGAAGAAGCCCCCGAATGGGCATGGGAAGTCAACGTCGGCGGCACCCGCAACCTCATCGCCGCGCTGGAAGCCCAGCCCCGCCCGCCGCGGCTGCTGTTCACCTCCTCCCTGCACGTCTACGGCGCCACCCAGCACCTCCCTCCGCCCCGCCGGGTGGACGAAAAGCCCCATCCCATGGAGCATTATTCCCGCCACAAGGTGGAAGCCGAAGCACTGGTGCGCGCCTCGGGGCTCCAATGGGTCATCTTCCGCTTGGCCGCGGCGCTGCCAGTGAGTTTGATTCTGGATGCCGGCATGTTCGACGTGCCCCTCGACAACCGCATCGAGTTCGTGCACCGCAAGGATGTGGCCCAGGCCATCGCCCACGCGGTGGTGAGCGACGCGGTGTGGGGCAAAACCCTGCACATCGGCGGCGGCCCGCGCTGCCAGTTCCGCTACCGGGAAGTCGCCGCCCGCATTCTGGAAACCGTGGGCATCGGCATGTTGCCCGAAGCCGCCTTCAGCCGCGAACCTTACCCCGTGGACTGGTTAGACACCGAGGAAAGCGAGCGCCTGCTGCGCTTCCAGCAGCGCACGCTGGACGATTACCTGGAAGACCTGCGGCGGCTGATGGGCTGGCGGCTGCCGCTGGTGCGGCTGTTCCGCCCGTGGGTGCGGTGGCATCTCCTGCGCCGCTCGCCCCACCTCGACCGCCGCACCGCCTGGCGGCTGGCATGGCAAGCCATCTAACGCCAAAAGGCGACCGGTTTCCCGGTCGCCTTTGCATTTAAGCCTGTGGGCTTTCCTATGCCCGGTGCTTGAGTGCCGCCTGCGCCGCGGCCAGGCGAGCAATGGGCACCCGGTACGGCGAGCAACTCACATAGTTCTGGCCGATGAGGTGACAGAACTCGATGGTCGCGGGGTCGCCGCCGTGTTCGCCGCAGATGCCCACTTCCAGTTCGGTGCGGGTGCTGCGGCCTTCTTCCACCGCAATCTTCATCAGGCGGCCGACGCCGTCCTGGTCCACGGTCTGGAAGGGGTTGGCAGGCAAAATACCCTGCTCGACATACAGCGCCAGGAAGTTGCGCTCAGCATCGTCGCGGCTGTAGCCGAAGGTCATCTGCGTCAGGTCGTTGGTGCCGAAGGAGAAGAACTGCGCGACCTCGGCGATTTCCTTGGCGGTCAGCGCGGCCCGCGGAATTTCGATCATCGTGCCGAACTTGTATTCCACGGTGACGCCCTTCTCTTCCATCACCTTTTTGGCAATTTCCTCCAGCCGCGGCTGGATGCGCTTCAACTCGTTGACGTGGCTGGTGAGCGGAATCATCACCTCGGGCTTGGGCGTGCCGCCGGCGGCTTTGCGGTTGCAGGCGGCCTCGAAAATCGCCCGTACCTGCATTTCCACGATTTCGGGCATCACGATGCTCAAACGCACGCCGCGCAAGCCCATCATCGGGTTGCTTTCGTGCAGGGCGCGCACTTTCTCCAACAGCGCCTCTTTCTCCGCCAGCCCTTCGGTTTCGCCCTTCGCCTTCATCGTGGCGACTTCCTCGATGAGGCTTTCCAGCGAGGGCAGGAACTCGTGCAGCGGCGGGTCGATCAGGCGGATGATCACGGGCAGCCCATCCATCGCCTCGAACAGACCCTCGAAGTCTTCCCGCTGGAAGGGCAGCAGTTCGTCTAAGGCAGCCTTACGTTCCTCGGCGCTTTCAGCCAGAATCATGCGCTGCACGATGGGCAGGCGCTCCTGCTCGAAGAACATGTGCTCGGTGCGGGCCAGGCCGATGCCCTTGGCACCGTAAGCGCGGGCGCGACGGGCGTCTTCGGGGTAATCGGCGTTTGCCCAGACCTGCAAGCCGGTGGTCGGCCAGCCTTCCGGCGCCTTGCGAATGCCGGGGGTGGCGGCAATTTCGTCGGCCCATTCCAGCAGGGTGAGCAGTTCGGTTTGCTCTTCCAGGCTGGGTGCCACGGTGGGCATCTGGCCGAGGAAGATTTCGCCCGTGGTGCCGTCAATAGACACCCATTCGCCTTCCTTGATGACGGTGTCGCCGATGGTCATCTGGCGCTTGTCGAGGTCAATGCGCACCGCGGAAGCACCCACCACCGCGGGAATGCCGAACTGGCGGGCAACCACCGCAGCGTGGGAAGTCGCGCCGCCTTCGCTGGTGAGAATGCCCTGGGAAGCAATCATGCCGTGGACGTCATCGGGCTTGGTGAACGGGCGCACCATGATGACCTTTTCGCCGTGTTCCTTTGCCATCTTCTCGGCGGTGTCGGCGTCGAAGTAAACCTTGCCCACGGCAGCGCCGGGCGAAGCGTTCACGCCCTTGGCGAGCAAACGGCCATCTTTCTTGGCCTTTTCCACCTCGGCGTGGTCGAACTGCGGGTGCAGCAGGGTATCCACCTGGGTGGGGGTGATGCGCATCACGGCTTCCTCTTTGGAAATCAAGCCTTCACCCACCATATCCACCGCGATTTTGACCGCAGCCTTGGCCGTGCGCTTGCCGGTGCGGGTCTGCAGCATCCACAGTTTGCCCCGCTCAATGGTGAATTCCACGTCCTGCATATCGCGGTAGTGCTTTTCCAGTTTCTGGGTGATGTCCACAAACTGCTTGTAGGCCTCAGGCAGTTCTTCGGCCATCTTCTCGATGGGGGAAGGCGTGCGGATGCCCGCGACCACATCTTCACCCTGAGCGTTGAGCAGGTATTCGCCCCAGAGTTTCTTCTCGCCCGTGCTGGGGTTGCGGGTGAAGGCCACGCCGGTACCGCTATCCCAGCCCATGTTGCCGAACACCATGGTCACGATGTTGACCGCAGTACCCAGGTCGTGGGGGATGCCCGCCGCGTTGCGGTAGTCAATGGCGCGCTTGCTGTTCCACGAGCGGAACACGGCTTCAATGGCCAGGCGCATCTGTTCGATGGGCTCCTGCGGGAATTCGAAGCCCTTGTGTTCCTTGACCACCTTCTTGAAGCGTTCCACCAGTTCTTTCAGGTCGTCGGCGGTGAGGTCGGTGTCTTCCTTTGCGCCGCGTTCCTCTTTCATGGCTTCCAGCACGTCTTCGAAAGCCTCGTCGGGAATATCCAGCACCACCGAGCCGTACATCTGAATCAGGCGACGGTAAGCGTCGTACACGAAGCGCTCGTTTTGGGTCAGGGCTACCATGCCCTTGGCGGTCTCGTCGTTGAGGCCAACGTTGAGCACGGTATCCATCATGCCGGGCATGGAAAACTTGGCGCCGGAGCGCACAGAAACCAGCAAGGGGTTCTTCGGGTCGCCGAATTTCTTGCCGGTCTGCTGCTCGACGTCTTTCAGGGCTGCCAGCGCCTGCTCCCACATGCCCTCGGGGAACTTGCCGCCGCTTTCGTAATAGGCATTGCACGCCTCGGTCGTGATGGTGAAGCCGGGGGGCACAGGCACGCCGATGCGGGTCATTTCGGCCAGGTTGGCGCCCTTACCGCCCAAAAGGCCGCGCACGCCGTCCCAACTGCCGCCGACGTATTTCTCGGCTTCTTCAACCTCTTTGAACAAATACACCCATTTCTTGCTCATGGCTACCTCCTTAAAAAACGCAAAAGGCGTTGACAATCATCGCTTGCAACCACCGGCAAGTTTACCACAATTGGCCTTGGGCGGATGGTGGTTCCTGCCCGAATTGCAGCGTTTTCTTCTTTCTCTTTGTGTTTCTCTCTCACCGTGGTATAATCGGCGCGCCGCCTTTCCGGGCGGCGCTCTTGTGCCCGGCGAATGTGTCTGGCAACGCAGCACGGCACCGCTTCGTCAGGGCTGAATTTCACTTACGGAAGGTAAGCGCCATGAACTCCGAACTGTTAAAGGCTGTGGAAGCCCCCAAGAACCCCAATGTGCCCGACCTGCGGCCTGGGGACATCGTCAGTGTGTTCCTGCGGATTAAAGAAGGCAATCGTGAACGCGTGCAAGAGTTCCGCGGCACGGTCATTCGCGTGCGCGGCGGCGGCAACGATGCCACCTTCACCGTGCGCCGCATCGCCAGCCACGGCATCGGCGTGGAACGCACTTTCCTGCAGCGTTCCCCCCGCATCGAAAAAGTAGTGGTGCAGCGTCATTCCAAAGTGCGCCGCGCCCGCCTGTACTTCCTGCGCGAGCGCCGCGGCAAGAAAGCACGCCTCAAGCAAAAGTTCGTCCGTCGCGCCGAGGAAAAGTAACTTCCCCACCCGGCCCCCGAAAGGTGCAGTCCGCTTCGCGCGCTGCACCTTTTTTGTTAGCCCTGGCGTCATGCCGGGAACCAAATCCCAGCGCCCTTGCGAAAGGACTCCCCCATGCCTCACCTTCCCCCTCGCATTGGCCTGACGGCCACCTTTTGCACCCACCCCACCTACGACATGCGCATGGCCGCGTTAGGGCAACGCTACATCAGCGCCGTACGCGCCGCGGGCGGTTTGCCGGTGCTCATTCCCAGCGACACCCCCCCCGAAGACGTGCCAGCCCTGCTGGACACTTTCGACGGCCTGCTGCTGACCGGCGGCGGCGACATCGCCCCTGAACGCTACGGCGGCTCCCCGCACCCGGCGGTCTACGGCCTGCGCCCCAGCCGCGACGCGCTGGAAATCGCCCTGGTTCGGGAAGCCATCACGCGCGGCAAACCTTTCTTCGGCATTTGCCGCGGCGTGCAGGTGCTCAACGTCGCGCTGGGCGGCACCCTCTACGAAGACCTGCCCAGCCAATACCCTCATGCCTTGCGGCACCGCAGCGATGCCAAAACCGAGCGCGAAATGCTGGCCCACGGCGTCCGTCTGGCGGCAGGCAGCCGCCTGGCCCGCCTGTTCGGCACCGAGCGGCTGGAAGTCAACAGCCTGCACCACCAGGGCGTGCGCGATGTGGCCGCCGGCCTGCAAGCCACCGCATGGGCCGACGACGGCCTGGTCGAAGTGCTGGAAGTCCCCGGCCACCCCTTCGGCCTCGCCGTGCAGTGGCACCCCGAGTGGCTCTACCAGAAATACCCTCAGCACGCGGTGGTCTTCCGCGCGTTGGTGGAAGCCGCCCAGGAGGCATAACGGTGGCCGATACGCGGCCGATTGGTGTGTTCGATTCCGGTGTGGGGGGGCTTTCGGTATTACGGGCCTTGCGCGCTCACTTACCCAACGAGCACTTCATCTACATCGCCGACCAGGCGCACGTGCCCTACGGCTCCCGTTCCCTCGACGAAGTGCGCCGCTTTGCCGAGGGCATCACCCGCTTCCTGCTCACCCGCGAAGCCAAAGCCGTGGTGGTGGCCTGCAACACGGCCTCCGCGGCAGCCCTGCACGCCCTGCGGGAAGCCTTCCCCGAAACGCCCTTCGTGGGCATGGAGCCGGCCGTCAAACCGGCTGCCGAAACCACCCAGAGCGGTGTGGTTGGGGTGCTGGCCACCCCGGCCACCTTCCAGGGGGCGCTCTATGCCTCGGTGGTGGAACGCTTTGCCCACGGCACTCGCCTGCTGGAACACACCTGCGACGGTCTGGTGCAGTGCATCGAAAGCGGTGACCTGCACGGCGAGGCCCCGCGGCGCATTCTGGAAACCGCCCTCCGCCCCATGCTCGCCGAAGGCATGGACACCGTGGTCCTGGGCTGCACCCACTACCCCTTCGTGATTCCCCTCATTCAGGATATTGTCGGGCCGAGCGTGCGAGTCATCGACCCCGCGCCGGCCATTGCCCGCCAAACGCGGCGCGTGCTGGAAGCCCGCCACAGCCGCAACGCGCTTCAGGCCCCAGGGGGCGTGACTTACTACACCACCGGCAACCCTGCCGAAGCCGCGGCCGTCATGGCCCGGCTTTCAGGGAAACCCGTGAAGGTGGGCGCACTCACGTGGGAAGGGCCTACCCTCCAGGAGCGCCCAACCCCTTAGGGCCGGACGCTACTTCCCCAACCCCGGCGCCCCTTGGCCTCAGGCGTTCCCCCGCTCGCGGCGCGAGGCGGCAAGGGGTTTTCCAAAACAGGGGAAAAAACAAACAGGGCGGCCGGAAATGGCCGCCCCGCACGGCATTAAGGGGAAGGCTACCGCCGCTGCCCCAGCCCAAGTTCTTCCTTGAATTCCTTTTCCCAAAATTCATATTCGCCGCGCTCGCCCTTCTTCCGCATCTCACGGTCGTAGGCCCGCAACTCGCGGCGCATCACTTTCATGCTGACGGTCTTGGGGAAGGCCTCGAGGAATTCGATCACCCGTGGGCGCTTGTAAGGCGCCATGTTGTCGCGGATGAAGCGGAAGATATCCAGCGCGGCCTCGCGCGAAGGCTTGTAGTCAGGCTTGAGCACGATGAACGCCTTGGGCACAATGCGGTCACGGTCGTCCACCGTGGGCACCACCGCGGCTTCCATCACCGGCTCGGCGACCATCAGTTCGCTTTCCACCTCGAAGGGGCTGATGCGGTAGTC
Source organism: Chloroflexota bacterium (assembly GCA_011322445.1). Classification (NCBI taxonomy): domain Bacteria; kingdom Bacillati; phylum Chloroflexota; species Chloroflexota bacterium. The sequence continues at coordinate 26,538 of DRMV01000010.1, forward strand.
CAGGCTCTTGAAGACATCGTCCGTGCGCCCGACGAAGTAGAAGTAGCCATCTTCGTCCTGATAGGCCGTATCGCCGGTGAAGTACCAGCCCGCCTTGAAAATCTGGGCATTGCGCTCGGGGTCGTCATACCCTTTCATCAACCCGAGGGGATAGATGGGGTACACTTCGACGGAAATCTGGCCGTCCTGCCCGGTCGGCACAGGGTTCAACTGCTCATCCAGCAAGGCCACATTGTAGCCAGGGGCCACCTTGCCCATCGAGCCTTCCCGGCGCTCCATGCCTTTGAACGTGCCTACCAGCGCCGTGGTTTCGGTCTGGCCGTAACCCTCGCGCACCTTCACCCCAAAAGCGGCTTCGATCTTGCGCACGACCTCGGGGTTGAGGGGTTCACCGGCACTGACGAAGTCGTGAAGGGCAAACTTGTACTGGCTCAAGTCTTCCAGCAAGAAGAGCTTCAACACGCTCAGCGGCGCGCAGAGGGTATTGACCTGATATTTCTCGATGGCGGCCAACACCTTCCTGGCATCGAACTTGGTGTAGCGGAAGGTGAAAATCGTGGCGCCAGCGTTCCAGGGAGCGAAGAACGAACTCCACGCATACTTGGCCCAGCCGGGGGCGCTGATGTTGAAGTGGACGTCGCCAGGCTGCACCCCCACCCAATACATGGTGGTCAAGTGCCCCACAGGGTAGGAAGTGTGGGTGTGGATGACCAGTTTGGGCTTCGAAGTGGTGCCGGAGGTGAAGAAGAGGAACAGTTCATCGGTCGAGTAAGTGATAAAAGGCACGTGATACGCTTCGGGGTATTTCTGCGATTCGGCGAAGCGAATCCAGCACTTCTCGGCTTCGGCTTCCTCATCGCATTGCTGGGAAAACTCGTCGCCAACGACGATGCGTGCCTTGAGGCCCTCCAAAGCCGACCCGGCCTTGTTGAATTTCTCAACAAAAGGTGCGTGCACCACGGCGAACTTGACATCACCGCGCTGGATGCGGTCGGCAATGTCGTTGGGCGGCAACGACGTTGCGGCAGGGATGATCGCCCCACCCGCTTTCATAATGCCCAACATCAATTCATACAGTTCGACCGAGGTCTCCATCATAATGATGACACGGTCGCCTTTGGTGAGCCCCAAATCACGCAGGAAGTTGGCTACCTGGTTAGAACGGCGATACATCTCGTCGAAAGTGACTTTACGCTCGTTGCCGTTTTCATCGGCCCAAATGAGCGCCAGTTGATCGTTGCCCTTCGCCATGCCGTCGAAATAATCCAGCGCCCAGTTGAACTTGGTCAGGTGGGGCCACTGGAAGCCAGCGCGAGCCTCTTCATAACTGGTCACTTTCAGCAGGAAGTCACGAGCAGCAAGGAACTTTTCAAGATCGGTCGTCATGGTTACTTCCTCCTTACGAGAATGGGATGGGTATCAAAGGGAGCCACACAAACGCTTTGCAAGCAACCGCCGCCGCTCCCGCCCACCATGATATATCCGCCGCGGCGGGAATGTCAACAGGGTTTCTCGGGGTTTTGAAAAATTGGTCGCGCTTACTTTTCCCCGCTGTTGCACCCAGGCCACGCGGCAAGGGCACCATCTCCCTAAAAAACACAGCCTGCCGTGAGACGAAATGCTCACGGCAGGCTGTATTTACCCTCAGTGTCAGCGCTTACAGCGTTTCGCGCTGTGCTCAGCGCCGCTACTTTGGCGAGGCCCCACCCACTCAGTGCGTCAAAGCAAGGACACACTGATGAGAAATTTCCAGGAAGGCGCTAATGATGCGCCGCAGGCGCAGCGGGTGCCGAGGCAGGCGCGTTAAAGGCAGCCCACATGCCAAACACAATCCCCAAAAAACCTACCAGGACGTCGTTCCAAAAAGCCACCCCCAACGCCTCGTAGCCCAAAAAGGCAGGGGCTACAACCAGCCCCAACCCCAGCAACGCGCTGAGCCAGCCCAGCAGTTTAATGGCTTCGCCTTTGTCGGTCAGCGCAATCCAGAGGCCAAAAGCCACCCAGGCGAGGCCCAACACCACGTCTCGCACGAGGGCACTGCTGCCCGCGCAGCCCCACACGAAAGGAGCGGCGACTTCCCACGCTCCCAACACAAAAAGCACCCATCCAAGAGTCTTTGCCCTCTTCATTGTTCACCTCCAATGTGCCGTAGCAGCGGTCGAAGTTGCTACCTCAATTTTACAACGTTTTCGCGCGGAAGTTCTTTCCCGTCGCGCCAGGTCGCGCAATTGATGACAACCAGCACTATTGCGAGCGTTCCAACAAATAGCCCACCCCGCGCACGTTGACCAACCACCCTCTGCCACCCGGAATATGCCCTAACTTGGAACGCAGCCGACTGACCAGGGGGCGCAACATCTCTGAGGCTTCGGCGGCTTCCACCTCGTAACCCTGGACCAGCCGCACGAGTTCCTGATGGGGAATGACCTCCCCTTCGCGCGCGAGCAAAATCTTCAACAAGCGGGCTTCCGTGGGCGAAAGAGGCACTTCTTCTCCCCCGACGTGCAACTGACGCCGTTTAAAGTCCACCCATGCATCGGCGGCCAAAGAGATACGGTCAGCCGGTTGATGTTCACCCGACTTCACACGGCCAGCCTCTTCGCCGTGCATCGTGCGCATCAGTTCTTCCAACAAATGCCGTTGTTTCAAACGCTGACGGCGGCGCTCCAACGCCTTGCTGACCGCTGCCCGAATTTCGTCAGGGTGTGCAGGTTTGATAAGGTAATCTGCCGCACCATGCCGCAACGCGCCAATCGCCGACTCGACCGAACTGTGCGCCGTCAGTAAAACCACCTCCACATCCCACCCTGCTTGCCTGACGCGCGCCAACACCTCCAAGCCGCCCATGCCCGGCATTCTCAAATCGAGCAGCATGACGTCGTATTCCTGCTGGCTTAGTTGCTCCAATGCCGCCAGGCCATCGGCCACCGGCACCACGGTATAGCCTTCCAACCGCAGAATATCGGCCAGTGTCGCGCGCGTCGTGCGCTCATCATCTACCACCAATACACTACCCCGACTGTCCATCACGACCTCCCTCCGTCTCTGGCGACGCCTTTTCATCCCACACAGGCAACACAATGCGGAAAGCCGCGCCGCTTCCGCGCGTGGGCTCACTCAGTTCCAGTTGCCCCCCGTGGTCAGCGATGATATTGTAACTCACCGCCAGCCCTAACCCCGTGCCGCTTTCTTTGGTGCTGACCAGTGGCTCGAAAAGCCGGTCGCGGACTTCCGAAGCAATGCCCGGCCCGGTATCTTCCACTGCCAGCACCACTTTCTCACCCATAGCCCAGCCCAGCACAAACAACCGCCCTCCTTCCGGCATGGCTTCCATCGCGTTCAGCACCAGGTTCAACACCACCTGCTGCAACTGGTCTTCCACGCCATACACCGGCGGCAGCGTGGCCGGCACATCGAGCGTGACCTCGATGTGATGCTTTTCCAACTGGGCAGCCAACAGGCCAACCACCCGCTTCGCCAGCCCAGCCAGCGAAACCGCCTGACGCTCCACCTTCCCCGGGCGGTAGAAATTCAGCATCCGGTGCACCAGCGCCGAAAGACGCTCGATTTCCTCGGTTGCCAAATGCAGATATTGCTGCCGCCGGTCCTCCTCAATTTCAGGGTGTGTTGCCAGGTAAAGGCTGTTGCGCACAGCCTGGATAGGGTTGTTGACCTCGTGCGCCAACGAACCGGTCAACCGCCCCACCGCGGCCATTTTTTCAGCCTGGGCCAGGGCCTGTTGAGAACGCCGCAGTTCTTCCAACGAGTGATGCAAATCTTCGTAGAGACGGGCGCTTTCCAGCGCCGTGGCCGCCAGCCGTGCCAGAATGCCCAACGCCGTGGCGTCCACCTCGTCGTGGAAAAAGGGCATTTGCTCCCGGGCAACCAGCAAGGCATAACGGCGTTCTTCGCGAGGCACCACAGCCAGCAATACACTGCTCCAGCCGTAGGCTTCCAGCAATGCCCGCTCCTCACCTTCGCTGCTCTGGATATCCAACCGCACAGGATGCCGATGCGGTGGCACGTTCTTCCACAAAGGGGCGTTGGCTGGCAACACTTTCCCAATAGAAGCCAACACACAGCCTTCATCGCTATCCCGTGTCCACAAATACAGGCCCACGGCAGAACTGGGCAGCACTTCCTGCACTTTTTCTACCACAAGGGCTTGCAACGGCTTGAGGCGCCGCTCGGAGATAAGCGCCTCGGCCACATCGAACAACGGCCGCAGGGCAGCCATGCGAGCCGTCTCTTCCTGCCGCTGGCGGTGGGCCACCGCGCGCCACACACTTTCTACAAGGGCCATCCGCTCAAAGGGCTTAAGCAACAAGCCATTGGCGCCTTGATTGAGCGCCATTACGGCATTTTCTATCGTATCGTAACGGCTCATGATGACCACGGCGAGATTAGGTTGCAATAATCGCGCCTGCTCCATCAAAGCAAAGCCGCTCATCGCAGGGGTGTCTGAGTCGGCAATGAGCACATCGGCCATCCTCTGCTCTAAGTAATCCAGAGCATCATAAGCCTGATCGAAAACAGCCACTTCGAAACCGGCGCGTTCCAACACCCGCTGGCACAAGCGCAATACACCTTCGTCAGGGTCCACCACAACAACCCGCCGTGGGGGGCGTCCTGCCATGCTGCCTCCTCGGAATCCTGCCGCGAATTACCGTGAACTCACTTTGACTTCGGGCAAAGCAGAAGCCAATTTTAACGCGGGCGAAAGGCCCTTCAACCTCGCTTTCGCCCTGCCCGGCTTCCTGCTCAACGGCGAAGCGGTCTTCCACCAGGTTGGGGAAACCGCCTTCACAGGCGCCTCGGCGCTAAATCGCGCCAGCGGCACCCTGGAACGCTCAGGCAGGCACTCAACCGTGCGCGACACGGCCTCCGCCTGCTGAACAAGCCTTCACTCCGGCGCAAAAGGCTGTTGGGCGCTTCTCCGAAACTGAGGTTGTCATCGCCTTACATTGCCGGTAAATATACCGCAAACACATTACCTAACGGTTCCCGCTCCGCGTCGCCCACTGTGAACGTGCTTCGGTCTTCCTGCACTACACCATAACTCATCGCCGTCCGGCGTCCCTGGCGGTCCTTGGGCGCCACATAAAAAGGCTCAAAAAGTTTCTCCATTTGCTCAGGCTTGATGGCCTCCCCCGTATCGGCAACTCGCACCACCACCCAGCGGCCGGTGTCATCCTCTTCGACCGAGGTTGTAATATACAACCGGCCACCGTGGGGCATGGTCTGAAGCAAAGTGTGGATCAGGTTGAGGAAGACATATTTCACTTCGCCCGGATCAACCACCACGAAAGGCAAATCGTCTTGCAAGGAAAGGTGCAGCGCCACGCCCCGTGAGGCCATATATTGGGAAACAAGCGACAACGTCTCTTTCAAAAGCGTGTTGGCATCAGCCACAATCTGGTATGGCTCGGGGTAACGCGCGAAGTCCAAAAGTTCCTGCACTGCATCGCGCGCCCGGCGGGCTTCCCGAAGAATGATCCGCAAATCTTCGCGGGCGGCGCTTTCAGGGGGGGCGTCTTCCAAAAGAAGTTCGGCAAAGCCTAACACGGTGGTCAGGGGAGCGTTGAGTTTGTGGGCAATGGAAATGGCCGTCTCGCCCATGGCTGCCAAACGCCCTGCTTTCATCAATTCCTCTTCCGCGCGCCGTTGCCTCGCCATCTGGTCAGAAAGTTCACGGTAAAGGCGTGCGTTCCGCAACGCCACCGCGATTTGCGGGGCCAGGGCTTCCAGCAGCCGCACCTCGTCAGGGGCAAACTGACGTGCCGGGTCATCATCGTACACCGTCAACACCCCCAACACTTCATCGGCAAACTTCAGCGGCACACTCGCTGCGGCACGGAAAACCCCGGTGTTTTGCCCTTCCTCGCGCCCTGACCACCTCGCGTAATCATCCACCACCAGCGTCTGACCGCGAACGGCCACCCACCCGCCAATGCCCCGCCCCAAAGGCATGCTGACATGGTCGCATTCCCCTTGCGGCGTCTCGGCTGCTGCAATGCGCAGTTCGCCCTTTTCCCGGTCCACCAAGCCAATTTCCACCCCGCGCACCCGCAGCAGATGTTTCACGCGCTTGACAATCCGCTGCAACAGGGTTTCCATTTCCAAATCGGAAATGATATCCAGCGCCGTCTGGCGCGTGGCTTCCAGGTGGCGAATGGTGCTTTCCAATTGTTGATAGCGGAAAGCACTGCTCAAAACGGCAGAAAGCGCGCCGGCAATGGCTTCCATCGCCATTTTGTCTTCTTCGGTGAAGGCATATTTGCGCGCCCGCTCGATGTTGATGAAACCGACCACCGTGCCCCCGCCTTCGTGGGAAAACAGCGGCACGCACAGTTCCGAGCCAGCCTCAAAGCCGGGGACAGAGCGATAAAGCGGCTCGGCCTCGGTATCTACCACCAGCCGGCTGCGCCCGCTTTTCAACACATGGGCAATGACCCCGTCCGGGGGCCACGTAGCCGCCTCGGCAGCAGGTGCAAACTGTTCGGCCTTCACCCCTGCCACGCCGTAGAACAAGGGGCGTTTCAGTTGTTCATCGGCTACGACGACCATCGCGATTTCATAGCCGAAATAAGCCGCAATCCGGCGCGCTGCCACCTCGACCACCTGCTGGGCATCCAGCAGCCCAATCACCTCTTTGATCACCTGGTGCACCAGTTCCATCCGCTGGGCGCGCGCCGCCGTTTCTTCCCGCAAGCGCAACACTTCCAGCATCAGCGCCAAATGCCCGGCCACGGCCATCAACAGGCGCTGGTCTTCTTCGGTAAACGCATCCGGTCGGGTGCTTTCCAGGTTCAACACCCCAATCACCCCGGTTTTGCTCTTCAACGGCACACATAGTTCTGAGCAAATATCCTCAGAAAAAGGGAAATAAGGCGTCACCTGGTGCACATCCCCCACACGCACGGCCTGGCCGGTTTGCAGCGTATGCCCACACAGCGAAGCGTCAATCGGCACGGGGGCCGGAAGGGGCCCCGCCGGGCACATGCCGACCGGCTCTAACACGCCATCGGCTGTGGGAAGCATGACCATGGCGACATCGGCCTGCAACACCCGCCGCAAATAGCGAGTCGCGCTCTGAACAGCCTCTTCGACATCGTCGCTGGAAAGCATGGCCAGCAAGACATCGTTCAACACCGCCTTGCGTCGCAAGTGCTCCGTGGTCTGCTCAAAAGCCAACGCCTGTTCCAACAGCCACACGACGCGGTGCGCGAAGGTCGTCAATGTCCTCTCCAGCGCGGGCGACAGCGAAGCCTGGGGCTTCAGCCTGATGCCCAGGAAGCCAATCAGCCGCCGCCCCTGCCGCAAAGGGATGCCAACCCACAGCCCTCCAACAAGCTGCGGCCCCTGCGGCCACGGCTCGTCCTCCAGGACCACCAGACTGCCTTCTCTCAAAGGCTCTAACACAGAAAGGTGTTCACACGTCGTGCTCTGGGGAACCCACTTTTCTAACAGCGCCCCATCCGCGGCCAGCACGCGCCAACTGCGCCCTTCCAGCACCGCGAGATAAGCATACAAAGAAGGGGCTTTTTCGCGCGCTGTTTCGACAACCGCCTCCGCCACCTGCGCCACCTGGCCTTTGCTTTCCGAAAGCCGGCTGATGAACTGCTCACAAATGGGCTCTGCCGCGTCGGGAGAAGCCTTCTCAGGCGCGCCCAACGCCACCACGCGCCACATCTGTCGCGCCGCGGCATCCAGGGCTTCCGCGCCCACGAGCAAAACTCCCCGCTGCTCCAAAGGGAAGGCGTGTATGCGCGGCCCCAACACATCCACATCGCCCTTGAGCACGGCGCGGCTGCGCCTTCTCCCCTGCACCAGGGCGCCGCTTAGCCAGGCGCGCCACCGCTCGGTTTCCAGGTAAGGCGTCAAAACCGCCCGGCGCTGCGCTGTGAGCCCCCACGCGACCTCGATCTGCCACTGCCCCCTTGAAGGCACCACCCAGGCAGCCCATTTTGCTGCTGTCAAACGCCCGACGCGCCGCAATTGTTCCCGAAATCGACCCTTTGCGTCCATCAACGCCTCCCACCCCCATTATACAGGAAATTGCTCCAAAGGCCACCCGCTTCACCAGGGCAACCTGCAAGATGCCAGCGCCCCGCGCCCCTGCACATGGTAAAATACTTCCCTATGAGCATTCAACCCAGTGTGGAAAAACTGCATAAATTCTTCAGCCTGGAAGCCCAACGCGGCTACGACAATGGCGCGGTGATGGGCGGGCTGGGGCGCATGTTGGAAAACTGGGAAGCCGAGGCACGCGCCGATGGCTTGCCAGAAGACCTGATTCGCGCCGTAAGCGCCCGCCTGCGCGATTATGGCCGCCTTTCGCCCGCTTCACGCGCCGAAGTGCTTCATGGGCTATGGGCGCGCATCCGCCGCACGCTGGAACTGGAAAACGGGATGAGCCTGGGGGCAGCAGCGCCGCCCGCCGCAGCCACAACAGCCCAAGCCCAGCAGCACCAGGCCGCCCCCGCCCGCCAGGCGCAGCCTGCCCCGGCAGCCTCACCACCGCCCGCGGCCGCCAGCGCGCCCCCCGCGGCGCGGTTGCCTTCCCGCGCAGCGGCAGAACCCGTCTCGCCGGAAACGCTACAAAAGCCCGTCACGGTGGTGCCCGATGTCGGCCCGCGACGAGCCAAAACCCTTGCCCGGCTGAACATCGCCACCCTCGAAGACTTGCTCTATCACCTGCCGCGGCGCTACGACGATTACAGCCAGTGCAAGCCTATCCGCCAGTTGCGCTACGGTGAGCAAGTGACAGTGCTCGGCACGGTCGACAAAATCATGGTGCGCTCACTGCACGGCGGCAAGCGAAAGATGGTCGAAGCCATCGTTTCCGATGGCAGCGGCGCGCTGCGGGTGACCTGGTTCAACCAGGTGTGGGTGGCCGATCGGCTGCGCAAAGGCATGGCTGTGGCACTGGCCGGGAAAATCGACCAATACCTGGGCCGACTGGTGCTCACCAACCCGGAATGGGAGCCGCTGGACGCGGAGCAGTTGAGCACCAAGCGCATTGTGCCGGTGTATCCGCTGACGGCCAAAATCACCCAGCGGTGGATGCGTCGCGTGATGCACCAGGTGGTGAGCCAGTGGGCGCCGCGCGTGCCCGACCCGCTGCCGCCGGCGCTGCGAGAAGAAGCCGCATTGCCCGACCTGCCCACTGCCCTCCAACAGGTGCATTTCCCCGATTCGTGGGAAGCCCTGCGGGCGGCGCAACGGCGTCTGGCCTTCGACGAAGTCTTCCTCTTGCAGTTGGGCGTGCTTCGACAGCGAGAAGCCTGGCGCCAGCGGACGGCGCGCACCTTCCCGGTGGACGATGCCTGGCTGGAAAGCCGCCTGGCCCGCCTGCCCTTTAGCCTGACAGGTGCCCAGCAGCGCGCCCTCGACGAAATCCGGCGCGATCTCACCTCCGGCCATCCGATGAACCGCTTGCTGCAAGGCGACGTCGGCTCAGGCAAGACGGTGGTCGCCGCGCTCGCGGTGGCCATGGTGGTGCAACATGGTGCCCAGGCTGCCATGATGGCGCCCACAGCCATTTTGGCCGAGCAGCACTACCGCAGTTTACAACGCCTTCTGGCCGAAGAAGAAGGCGTGCTTGCCCCAGAGCAAATTCGCCTGCTGGTCGGCAGCACACCAGCCGCGGCGCGGCGGGAAATTCTCGCCGGGCTGGCCTCTGGCGAGGTCAAAGTGCTGGTAGGCACCCACGCCTTGCTGGAAGACCCCGTCGCGTTTGCCGACCTGCAACTGGCGGTCATCGACGAACAACACCGCTTTGGGGTGCGGCAGCGCGCCCGTCTGCGCGCCAAAGGGGAAAACGTCCACATCCTCGTGATGACAGCCACCCCCATTCCGCGCTCGCTGGCACTGACCATCTACGGCGATCTGGACCTGACCGTGATGGACGAAATGCCGCCCGGACGCCAGCCAGTGGGCACCTATTTGCTCATGCCCCGCGAGCGGGAACGCGCTTATCGCCTCATCCGCCGCGAGGTGGAAGCCGGTCACCAGGCCTTCATCATTTACCCCCTCATTGAAAGCAGCGAAGTCCTGGAAAACACCCCCGCTGCGGTGGAAGCCCATCGTCGTTTGCAAGAAGAGGTGTTCCCCGACCTGAAAGTAGGGCTGCTGCACGGGAAGATGACGCCCGCGGAGAAAGACGAGGTCATGGCACGCTTTCGTAACGGTGCGTTCCACATTCTGGTCTCCACCGCGGTGGTGGAAGTTGGCGTTGATGTGCCCAACGCCACGGTGATGATCATCGAGGGGGCCAACCGCTTCGGGCTGGCGCAACTGCATCAATTCCGCGGGCGCGTGGGCCGCGGCGGAGAACAAGCCTACTGCATTCTGATTCCCGAAACCGAAAACGCCGCCGAGGAAAACGAGCGCCTGAAGGCGCTGGTGGAAACCACCGACGGCTTCGTGCTCGCCGAGAAAGACTTGCAACAGCGCGGGCCGGGCGAGTTCTTCGGCACCCGGCAGGCCGGCTTCGAAGATGCCCGCCTGCGGATGGCCAACCTACTCGATGTTCACCTCATCGAGCAGGCGCGCAATCTTTCGCAGAAAGTCATTGCCGCCGACCCCGACCTGAACGCACCCGAACACCGCTTGCTTGCCGAGCGCCTGGCGCGCTTTTGGCGCTCTGGCGAGGGAGAGATGAGTTAACCATGGTCAAAGCCATTTTCCCCGGCAGTTTCGACCCCATTCACTACGGCCACATAGATATCGCCCTGCGGGCAGCCCAACTGTTCGACGAGGTCATTGTGGCCGTGTACGACCGCCCACTCAAGAATTTAATTTTCTCCCCCGCAGAACGCATTGCTCTGGTCGAAGAAGCCTTTCACGGGCAAAAGCGCATTCGCGTGATGGGCTACAGCGGCCTGACGGTAGACTTCTGCCACCAGGTCGGCGCGCAAGTGATTGTGCGCGGCCTGCGGGTATTCTCAGACTTCGAGAACGAGTTCCGCATGGCCCTGGCAAACCGTCGGCTGGCGCCCGACATTGAAATGGTGATGCTCATCACCAACGAGGAACACACCTTCCTCTCTTCCACCACGGTGCGGGAAATCGCCTCGCTGGGCGGCGATGTGAGCACGATGGTGCCGCCACATGTGGATGCAGCCCTGAAAGCCCGCTTCGCCCAGATGAGCGAAAGCCAGCAAATGAACCACATGAAATCCCTGCGCGATTGATCTCGCGGGCCAATGCCCCACAATCCCCAAAACACCAACACCGCTCACGGCCAGACGCTTTCCTCGCCCGTGAGCGGTATTGCTTTCCCCGGTCAGGGGGCAAAATAACGCGCCACGATGTCCTGATAAGACTTGGTGGTGTGGGTATCGAGAATGCGGAAGAAATCTTGCGGTGTGGCAATGCGCCCCTGCATTTGGGTATAGTAATCGCGCAAGAAAGCAAAGAAAGCCTGGTCGCCAATGCGTCGGCGAAGGGCTTCCATAAACCGCGCTCCCTGCAAATAAGTGGCATTGACGTAAGGACGGAACGAGGGATAATCGTAAATGCTGCGGTTGATGTAGCCCTGCGGCTGGAAGTAATTGACCCGGAACCCCCACCACAGCCGCACATCGGCGGGATAGTTTCGCTGATAAAACAGCCATTCGCTGTAAACCGCCAGCGCCTCGTCCATCCAGGGGTGCAACGCCTGGTCGTTCCCCACCTGGTCATACCACCACTGATGCGAAAGTTCATGCACCCCCAAACTAACCAGGTTGCTAACAAGCGCCTGGTTGTAGGTGCGGTAGAAATTAGCACTCAGGAAGACCAGTCCGCTGTATTCCATGCCGTCGGGGGCATCGGTGGCGACAATCGCGAGGTGCCGCCGCGGCAACGCGCCATAAACCTGAGTGTACGTCGCGACGGCTTGCGAAGCATACGTGGGCAAGGCTTTGCCCCCCGCAGCCAAATCCGGGAAATAATAACTGGTGATGGTGATGTCGCCAGCCTTCGCGGTGGCAGTTTGGAAATAAGGGCTGAGAGAAAAAACAAACGTCCGCGCCGCCCGGAGCCGATAATGTCCATTGGCATCTGGCGGCGCGCTGGCCGCGATGCGGGTGCCCGCGGCGGCATGTTTGAGCGTCAAAACAATGTCGTAATCAGCCGAAGGATAAACCAGATGGTCGCCAAAAGGCCACGGTTTCTGCCACAGCCACCCTTGTTTGGGGTCATAAGGCACCACGAAAGGATACCAATCGACCAAATTGGTCTGCCGGGCGTCCATCCCGAAAATGCGGCTACCGGTACGGTAAGGGAGCACAAGCCGGTAATGGATTTCCAGCACAAGGCTTTGCCCCGGGCGTAGCGGCTGGGGAAGCGGCAGGACCCAGCGGGTGCCGTTGAGGGTACCGCGCACAGGTTGACCGTCGAGGGTCACCGACTCCAGGTGAAAAACGTTGGGCCACTGGGCCGGTTCCACATTGAGCACCAGTCGGTCGAGCGCGCTGGGGCTGGCGTTGGGGTAGACAATGCGCTCATCGACCGTCAGGGTACGGGCCCAAAAATCGAGCACGGCGGTAAAGTCGTAACGCGGCCGTGCGGGAGGCCGGGAAGTTGCCGTGGGGGAAGGGGTGGGCGACGCAAGAGGCGTGGCCGTCGCGGCAGGCGTATTCGAGGGTGTCATGGTGGGGGGGAACGGCGTATTGGTCACCGGTGCAAAAGGCGTGGCCGTTGCCGTAGCCGGGGGTGTTGCCGTGACTGGCGCCGTAATTGGGCGCGCGGCATAAACACAGCCCCCCAGCCAAAGGCTCAGGGCCGCCATAACCAATCCCACCAGGTCGTAACGCAATCTTCGCATGAAAAAAAGCGCCCGCGCTGGGGGCGCGGGCGCGAGCAAGGAGAGCTTAAATGGCCTTTCGGAACACGCGATGGTTCTTGTATTCTTTCGCCCCGATGTTGATGAGATCCTTCCGCATCTGGCGGGCAGTCTCGGCCACCTGCGTCAGTTCGGCGTGTTCATAGCGGCCTTCCGATTTGACCGTCTGGTACATCTCTTCGTAAAGCAGCACATTCGCGCCGCGCCCGTGATATTTCGGCAGCACCCCTGCGCCGTTGAGCGAGATCCAGTTCGTGCGGGCACGCTCGATGAGCAAGTCGGCGATGCTCCAGGGGTAAAGATGGCCCTTGGCGCGTTGCATGGCTTTCGACACATCGGGGAAGCCGAACAGGAAACCAATGATCTCATCATCGCCGTGCAGAATGACCTTGATGTAACGCGGCACCGCCACCAGCACCAGGGTATCCACGATGTATTTGATTTCCCGCTCGGTCAGCGGGTAGTATTCCCAGTTGTTGACAAAGGTGTTGTTGTAGGTTTCGCCGATTTTGTTTGCCCAGCGGCGAATTTCGCGGGTGCTCTTGAAGGTGTGCACCCGGAAGGTGCCGCGTTCCTGCACACGCCGGGCAATGCGGTGGATGCGTTCCGGCAATTCGTAATCGGGGGCATGCACATAGGTCGAGACGAAATCCACTTCCTTTTCAAACCCCATTGCTTCCATGAACCTGGGGTAGTAAGGGAAGTTGTAGTTCATCATGTCCATCATCTGACGATGCTCAAAGCCCTCAATTTGAATGCCATAACCGTTGAAGGCGCTAAACCCTTTCGGCCCAACCAGCGTATCCAGGCCGCGCTTGTGAGCCCACTCCTCCACACGGGCAAAGAGCGCCTTGGCGACTTCCAAATCTTCAATCACATCGAAGAAATAAAAACTGGCAGTCTTCTTGCCGTGGTATTTGTTGTAGGGCTTGATTTCCAGCGCCGAAATGCGCCCCACAACTTCGCCATCGCGCTCGGCAATGAAGAAATCGGCATCGGAATGTTCGTAGAAGGGGTGCTTTTGCTTGTTGAGGGCAAACTCGATGTCACGGATAAAAGGAGGCACCCACTGCGGCGTACCGCGATAAAGGTCGTAGTGAAACTTGACGAACTTGCGCACGTCGGCGCGATTGGTGGTATCGATCTGACGGACGGTGAGCATAAGAACACTCCTTGAATGGGAATAAGAACCACGCTAATAAGTATACACCTTTCCGCGCCCTGCGTTGCGGTGGAAGATGGGCGACCACCCTCCCCTGCGCGCATCCAGCGGCCACCGCGCGCCCCAAGATACGCTTCGTCGCGCCAGCCATCGCCAACTTGTGCTAAAATTCCTCCCATGAGCATCCAAAAATTCTACACCACCACCGGCGACGATGGCTCAACCGGCCTGTTGGGGGCAGGGCGTGTGCCCAAAGACCATCCTCGGCTGGAAGCCATCGGCACCATCGACGAAGCCGGGGCGTGCCTGGGGCTGGCCCGGGCCCATGCTCGCGCTCCCCAAACGCGCGCCTTCCTCGAAGAAGTGCAGCGCCACCTTTACCAATTGATGGCCGAAGTCGCCGCCACGCCCGAAAACGCGGCGCAGTTCCGCAGCATTGGCAGCGAGCAGGTGGCCTGGGTGGAAGCCCGCATCGCCGAAATTGGCGAAATCGTGCCGCCTCCGAAAGCATTCATCCTCCCTGGCGACACGGTAGGCGGGGCTTACCTCGACCTGGCGCGCACGGTGGTGCGCCGCGCTGAGCGCCGCCTTGCGACCCTCGTGCGCAGCGGTGAGGTCGAGAACCGCGAACTGCTCCGCTATCTCAACCGTCTTTCTTCCCTGTGCTACGCCCTGGAACTGCTGGAAAACCACACCGCGGGCGTCACCCCCACCAAAGCCAAAGAAGGCTGAAATGACGGGCACCCTCATCAACATTGCCACCATCATTCTCGGGAGCACCTTAGGGCTGTTCATCGGCGAGCGGCTGTCGCAACGCACGCGCGACACCGTGGTGGCCGGGCTGGGGCTATTCACCGCGGCCATTGGCCTCCAAATGTTCTTCAAAACCGAGAATGCCATCATCGTCTTGCTCAGCCTGTTGTTCGGTGGGCTGCTGGGCGAGTGGTGGCGTCTCGAAAGCCGCTTAGAGCACCTGGGCGCATGGTTGGAAGCCCGCTTTGCCGGCAATGGCGATAGCGCCCGCTTCATTCAGGGCTTCCTTACCGCGTCGCTGCTGTTTTGCGTTGGCCCGATGAGCATTTTAGGCTCCATTCAAGACGGCTTGCTCGGCGATTACAAACTGCTGGCCATCAAAGCGGTGCTCGATGGCTTTGCTTCCCTGGCCTTTGCCTCTACACTGGGCATTGGGGTGATGTTCTCTATCATCGTGGTGCTGGTGTATCAGGGCGGCATCAGCCTGGCAGCCGCGCAACTGCACGGCTTGCTCAACCAACCCGCAATGATCAACGAACTCACGGCGGCTGGCGGCATCATCCTGCTGGGGCTGGCTATCAGCAGCCTGCTGGAAATCAAACCCATCCGCAGTGGCAACCTCTTGCCCGCCCTTGCCATTGCCCCGCTGCTGGTGTGGCTGGTCGGCGCTGCGCCTCACTGGTGGGCGCTTTTCGTGCAGGTGGTGCGGTGAACTACACAACGAAAATCGATGCCGAAGTGGATGCCGTCGCGTGGGAAGCCTTCCTGCAGGCCCATCCCGATGCCCACATCTTGCAAACAGCGGCCTGGGGCACGCTCAAGTCGGCTTTCGGCTGGTACGCTTTTCGCCTGATCGCGGGCGAAGCCGGCGCGCAAGTGCTCTTCCGCCCGCTGCCAGGGGGCTTTACGGTGGCTTACATCCCCAAAGGGCCAGTTGGCCCCCCCGAAGCATGGGAAACCCTCTGGCCCGAGGTGGATGCGCTCTGCAAGCGGGAACGTGCCGTTTTCCTGAAAGTGGAGCCCGACCTGTGGGAAGACACCCCCACCGCGAAAACGCCACGCGGTTTCCGGGAAAGCCCTCATGCCATCCAGCCCCGCCGCACCCTCGTGGTGTCTCTGACGGGCGACGAAGACGCCATTTTGGCGCGCATGAAACAAAAAACGCGCTACAACATCCGCCTTGCGGCGCGCAAGGGCGTCACCGTGCGCCCCTGGGAAGACATTCAAGCCTTCTACCGCCTCATGGCCGAAACCGGCGCGCGGGATGGCTTTGGCGTACACGCGGCGAGATATTATCAAAAAGCCTATGAACTTTTTCACGCAGAGGGGGCTGTTGAACTCCTGGTCGCCGAGTACGAAGGTGAGCCGCTCGCTGCGCTCATGGTTTTCGCTCGCGGCCAACGCGCGTGGTATTTTTACGGGGCTTCCACCGGAAAACAGCGAAACAAAATGCCCACCTACCTGCTGCAATGGGAAGCCATGCGATGGGCCCGCAGCCGCGGCTGCAGCGAATATGACCTCTGGGGCGTGCCCGACGCCGACGAGGCTACCTTAGAGGCCGAGTTCACCACACGGCGGGAAGGGCTGTGGGGCGTGTATCGCTTCAAGCGCGGTTTTGGCGGGGTGCTGCGCCGCGCCCCGGTCTGGGACCGGGTGTACCGGCCGGTGCTTTACAGCCTCTACCGGGCCTGGCGCTCGTAAACCACGGCAGCGGCGGCTCAGAAAGTCGTGAGCACATTGCTATATAAATTGCCCGTGCTCTGCCCAAACAAATAAACCACCGCGATCACAATCAGCGCCACCAGCATGAGAATGAGGGCGTATTCCAGCAAGCCTTGACCTTTCATGGCAATCGCTCCTTCAAACAATAGGCGTCTCTCTGAACCCGGGTTTTGGATTAGCGCGTTCCCACGAAGTATTACGCAGGGGGCATAGGGGCGCGGCGGCCCTATAATCGGGCAATCTTGGCCTTCAACTGTTCCATTGCCGCGAGAATTTCCTTCAGGCGCTGGTGCAGTTCAGCGGCGCGTTTGTGCTCAGCACGCACGAAGCGCGTGTAGGGGGCCATGGCTTCGCGAATTTGTTCCAGGTTGTTTTCCATCGTGGTTTCGAACTGCTGACGCAATGCGTGGGAAAGGGAGCGCCGCAACTGGGTCACTTTGCGGTGCATTTCGGCGGTGGCTTGTTTGCGTCGCGCCGGAATGACGAACAAACCCAACACCGCCACAAACGTGGCGGCGGCAATGCCGGTAATATCGGCCGTCATGGTCGTGGCGATAGCGGTAATCACTGCCCCCAGGCCAATGGCGCCGACTTCCAGCGCCGCCGCGGCCGCCACCGCGGCTTGCGTGCCTTCGGCGAGCGCGCGGGCCTCCTTTTCCTTGTCGTAACTTTCCACCACTGCCTGCGCCCGCTGCCCCACCGTCTCCACCAGTCGGTCGCGGTCATAGCGAAAGCCGGTCGGGGCTTCCAGCATCTTGCCCTGATATTTCTCGCGGTGCCGGGCAAGGTATTCGTGCACCGCCTGCCATTGCCGCAGGTCGTTTTCCACCAGCCAGTCAATGAGTTTTTCCACCCGCTCTTCAATTTGCTCCGGCACATTGCCGATGACATGCGTCTGAAATTCCTCTTGCAGGCGCTTCTTGCGGAAGAGATCAACCACCCTCCCCAGCCGGATAGTTTCCTCAAAGTAATCACGCGCCCGTTCTTCCATTTGCAGCAAAATGTTATCAATTTCGGCCATGCGCAGTTCAAACCCGCGCTGCATGTCGGCCTTGTACTCTTCCAACTGGCGCTCAACATGGGCTATCACTTCCAAATCGCCGGAAAGCACCTCCAGTTCACGCTCCAGCGCGGCGGCGTGTTCTTCCGCGAGGCGCATGCCCACCCCCAGGGGGTTGAGCAGTTTCAGCCGGATGCGCTCGGTCTGGTCGAGCGTGTCGCGGATGTAGGTTTCCAGCGGCTCGAAGTGGCTGGCTTCCCAGAGCGGCTTTTCGCCCTGCTTCGCCCGTAACGCCAGTTTGGCGCTCACAGGGAAAACCTCGGGCGTGGTGCCCAGCAAAAGGCGCGCGTTGTCGCTCACAAAGGAAATCACCTGCTCCAGGTCTTCAGGGCGTTCCAGCAGGTCGGCCTTGTTGATGACCAGCACGATTTTCTTGCCCCAGGCGCGCAGTTTCTCGAGGAAGGCGCGCTCGCTTTCGCTAAAGGGGCGGTCAGCAGAGGTGACGAAAAGCACCAAATCGGCGCGCGGCGCAAAGCGCTGGGTGATGAGTTCGTGCTCGCGGATGATCGCGTTGGTGCCGGGGGTATCCACAATGCTCAGGTCACGCAGCAATTCCACCGGCGCGGTGATTTCCAGCAAATGCTCACCGAGCGGTTTCTGGCCTATCATCTCGCCATAGCGCAAGATGTTGACCTGGGTAGTGGTGGGGGTCACGCCTTCCTGAAGCACCGATTGCCCCAAGAGGGCATTGATGAGCGCGCTCTTACCCGCGTTGAACTCACCCACCACCACAATGAGAAAGAAGTCGTCCAGTTGCAGAATGGACTCTTCGAGCGTCCGGCGCGCTTCAGCGTCAATGCCTGCCTGTTGTAAGGTTTCGCGCAAGTTACTGAGCAAAGTGCGCTCTTCCTGCAGCAGCGCATCGGGTTTGTGTTTGAAGAAAGGCATGGAAGGCTCCCAGAAGGGGGGATAGGCTGTCGTGTCAGGTGTCAGGTGTCAAACGGTGTGACGGTGGCGTAGCCACGCCAGCAGGCGGTCGGTTTCCCAGGTGTTGATGATGTTTTCAGGGGAAGCCCAGCCGCGGCGGGCCGTCAGCACACCATAGAAGAGGTAGTCGAAGTCGGCAGGGCGGTGAGCGTCGGTATTGATGCTGATGAGAATGCCGCGCCCAATGGCCTGCTGCACCAGATGGTCGGCCAGGTCCAGACGGCGGGGGTGGGCGTTGATTTCCAGCGCAACGCCATGCTCCGCCGCGGCGGTGAGCACGGCTTCCCAATCCAAATCCGCGCCGGGGCGGTAGGGTAACAGGCGGCCCGAGGGGTGGCCGATGATGTGCACGTGGGGATTGCAGATGGCGCGCAGCAGGCGCGCGGTGATTTGCTCACGCGGCTGGCGCAGCGAGGTGTGCAGCGAGGCCACCACCACGTCCAGTTCGGCCAGGACGTCGTCAGGGTAATCCAAACGGCCGTCGGCCAAAATTTCCACTTCCGCGCCTTGCAAAAGCAGAATGCGGTCGCCCAGTTCGGCCTGCACGCGGCGGATTTCTTCCCGCTGGGCGCGCAGGCGTTCCGGCGTGAGGCCGTGCGCGACGCCCAGGCTTTGGGAATGATCGGTAATCGCCAGCACCTGCAACCCGCGGGCAAGAGCGGCCTCGGCCATCTGGCGAATGGTGGAATGCCCGTCGCTCCATTCGGAATGGTTGTGCAGGTCGGCGCGAATTTGCCCGGCGCGCACCAGCACAGGCAAACGCCCCGCGCGGGCGGCTTCCACTTCACCGCGGCCTTCTCGCAGTTCGGGGGGAATCCACGGCAGGCCCAGGGCCTGGTAAAAGGCGGCTTCGGTGGGCGCATCGTTGGGCAGCGCGGCGCTACCACCGAGGGCCTGCAAATGCCCGGCACTGCCCGTGCTCAACACCCACGCGCTGCCCCAGCGTTCCGGGCGGGCAGCGATGAGGTGCAGTGGGAAGCCATCGGCCAGGCGGGTTTCGGTTTCGGCGTAATCGGCATGCAGCACCACCTCGCCTTGCAGTCCCAGATGCTCCAGTGCTGCTTGCAGGGCTTCGGCGGGCTGCTCCGCGGCGAGAAGCAGGTCCATATCACCAACCAGCGCCCTTCCCCGACGGGTGCTGCCTGCCAGTTCGGCGCGCCCAACCAGCGGCAGGCGGCGCAGGCGCTCCAGCACCTGCTGCGCTCGCGGGTAAACCTCACCCAGCAAGAACCCCGTGGGCTGCTCGCGCCGCGTCTGGATGGCTTCCAAAATGCGGGTTTCGGTCTTGGCCCCAAAACCAGGCAAGGCGCGCAAGCGGCTCTCGCGGGCGGCTTGCTCCAAGCCGGCAACATCTTCAATGCCGAGTTCCTGCCAAAGCCGCCGGACTTTCTTCACGCCCAGGCCGGGCAGCGAGAGGATTTCCAACAACGACGGCGGCACTTCGGCTTCCAGGCGCTCAAGGAAGCCCAACTGCCCCGTGCGCAGATATTCGTCGATTTTCTTGGCGATGGCCGCCCCCACGCCCGGAATTTCGGTCAGCCGCCCCGCTTGCCAAAGGGCCTCAATGGGTTCTTCCAACGTCTCGATGGCATCGGCGGCACGGCGGTAAGCGCGCGTCTTGTAAGCCGACTCGCCTTTGAGTTCCAACAGCGTCGCAATGCGACGGAAAAGTTGTGCCACAGCCCGGTTCATGTCGGTATTGTACCCGATTTTGGCACGGGTTGAAGGGCCTGGCCCCCCGGCGTCGGCGCGCCTCTACACGACCGTGATCTGACCGTAATGGTCTGCCGCCATTGCCGCGCCGTGCTGACGCAGATGGCGCAGGGCATGGGGCAGGTAGGCCAGGATGTCGCCCGCGACCACACCGTCTTCGCCCAGGCTGGCGGCGGCCAAATCACCTGCGAGGCCGTGCACGAACACGCCCATGCGAGTGGCTTCGGGCAGAGGGAAGCCGTGGGCGGTGTGCATGGCCGCGATGGTGCCGGTAAGCACGTCGCCGCTGCCCGCGGTGCCCATGCCGGGGTTGCCGCTCAGGTTGATGAACACCTGCGCTTCGGGCGTGCCGATGAGGGAATGGGCACCCTTGAGCACGATGGTGGCCTGCCATTGGGCCACGGCGGCTTGCAGCGCAGCAATGCGATCGGCCTGGATTTCAGCAGTGGCTCGACCAGTCAGGCGCGCCATCTCGCCCGGGTGAGGCGTGAGCGCGGTGGGCGCCGTGCGGCTTCGCACCAGTTCAGGGTGTCCGGCAAGGGCGGTCAGGCCGTCGCCGTCAACCAACAACGGCTTCTCCAACTGTTGGGTGAGGCGGCGGGCCAGTGCCTGGCTTTCGGGGTGCAGGGAAAGCCCGGGGCCGAGCACCACCATATCCATCGGCGCAGCGGCTTCCAACAGGCCGTCGAGGGCTTCCAGGGCAAGGGTGCCTTCATCGGTCGCGGGCTGCGGCAGGACCACGATTTCGCTGCCTTTGCTGGCGATGAACGGCGCTGCCGGGGCCGCCGTCGCGAGGTAGGCCAACCCGCCGCCCGCCTTCAGGAAAGCCATCGCGGCGAAATAGGGCGCGCCGAGGTAGCGGCTGCCGCCCGCGATGAAGAGCACTTTGCCAAAAGTGCCTTTGTGGCCGTCGCGCGGGCGCGGCGGCAGGGGCAGGGGGTCGTTGACGGCCAGGTTGAGGCTTTCCTGGGTGTAGAGTTCCAGCGGGAAGGAAATGTGGGTCACGAAAAGTTTGCCGCCGTAGCGAAAGCCGGGGTAGAGGAGGTTGCCTGGTTTGGGCAGACCAAACGTGATGGTCGCGGCGGCTTCCACGGCAACGCCGAGCACTTGCCCTGTATCACCAGCAATGCCCGAAGGAATATCGAGGCTGAACACCGGCTTGCCGCTGGCGTTGAGCAGCCGAATGGCTTCAGCATAACGCCCGGCAACCGGGCGGCTCAAACCGGTGCCAAAAATAGCATCGACGGCGGCATCGGCAGTGGCAAGGGCGCTCCGCAAGGGCGTGAGGTCATCGCCCAAGGTGGTGAAGGGCAGGCCGATATGGGCCAGCATCTCGTAATGGAAACGGACGGTGTCGTCGAATTTCTGCGGGCTTCCCAGGCAAAAAACATGCACCCGCGCGCCGGTGGAATGCAGTTTGCGGGCGACCACCAGCCCGTCGCCGCCGTTGTGCCCGTTACCGCACACCACGACGAACGTTTTGCCGCGCACGCCGAGTTCCTGCAGAATAACGTGGTAAGCGGCCCCTCCGGCGTTTTCCATCAGGATAGTGCCAGGAATGGCGTATTTTTCGATGGCGGTGCGGTCAAGTTGGCGCATTTCAGCCACGCGAGAGACTTTCATGGCAACCTCCGGGAAATGGCAAGTGATGCAGGATGCAAAGATGCAAGTTGCGTCTTGCATCTTGCAACTTGCAACTTGCAACTTGCAACTTGCTACAATCCCCACCCCTCCATCGCCCGTTTGGCGGCGCGTTCCAGGCCGGCCACGGCTTTGTCGAAATGGCGGAAGCGCTCGTCGCGGGTTTGGCCGTGGTAGTAGCGGTAGTAAATCTGCTGGGCAATGCCCGCGAGGCGGAAAAGGCCGTACACGAAATAGAAGCGCAGGTCGTCGGGGGTGAGGTCGGTGTCGGCAATGTAACGCGCCACCACCTCGCGGCGGGTGAACGCGCCGGGCAAATGGGTTGGCCCAAGGCGGATGGCCTGCATCTCCGGCGGGTCGTCGGCCTGCACCCAATAGGCCAACGACGCGCCCAAATCCATCAGCGGGTCGCCCACGGTTGCCAGTTCCCAGTCCAGCACACCGACGACGCGGAAGGAGCTCTCCCCACCCCCCGCCCCCCTCCCCTCCCTTACTAAGGGAGGGGAGGGGGTGTCAGGCGCTTGCGCCGGACGGGGGAGGGGTGAGATCTCAAAGACGACATTGTCGAACCGATAGTCGTTGTGGATGAGCGCCGCACCGCGTTCCGGCGGAAGGTTGGCCTCCAGCCATGCGATGACGTCCTCGAAATCCGGCACGTTGGGGGTGCGCGCATCGCGATAGCGCCGCGCCCAGCCCTGCACCTGCCGCTGGACGTAGCCTTCCGGGTGGCCGAAATCGCCAAGGCCGAGGGTGCGGTAATCGAGCGCGTGCAGGCGGCGGTGAGTGTCGATGAGCCGTTCGCACAGCAGGCGGACGCGTTCCGGCGGCAGGTCGAGGTCGGGCGGTGGTTCGCGGCGCAAAATCAGGCCGTGGAGCCGCTCCATCACATAGAAAGGCGCGCCCAGCACCGCGGGGTCGTCGCAATAGGCCAGCGGCCGCGGCACGGGGAAAGCGCCGTAAAGGGCGTTGAGCAGTACCCACTCGCGGTGCATGTCGTGGCCGCTCTTGGGCTTCTTGCCACGCGGCGGGCGGCGGAGCACCATTTCAGTTTCACCCATACGCAGCAAATAGGTCAGGTTGGAGTGGCCGGAAGGGAATTGCAGGACTTCCAGCCTGCCCTCCAGGCCCGGGATGGCTTCCTTGAGGTAGGCTTCCAGGCGGGCGAGGTCGAGTTCCTCGCCGGGGCGGGGCGGGCGGACAGCGTCGCTCATTGCAGCACCTTCCTTCCGGCTTCCATGACGTCGCGATAAGGGCGCAGCAGCCGCTTAGCAAGGGAAACCTTGTGCACTTCGTCCGCGCCGTCGTAGATGCGGGCCGCGCGCTCGTGGCGGTAAAAATAGGCCAAGATGGTGTCGTCGGTCATGCCCAGGCCACCGTGCACCTGCAGGGCGCGGTCAACCACCTTTTGCATGGTGTTTGCCACGAGGAACTTGATCATGGAAATTTCCTGGCGGGTTTCCTTCCAGCCCAGATGCTCGATGCGCCAGGCGGTTTGCAACGTGAGCGCGCGGGCGGCCTCGATTTCGGCGGCGCTTTCGGCAATCCACGCCTGGATGATTTCCTTGTCGGCCAGCACCTGGCCGGGAGCGATGGGACGGCGGGCGGCGTATTCAATCATCAAATTCAGCGCGCGGCGGGCGACGCCCAGCCAGCGCATGGTGTGGTGAATGCGCCCTGGCCCTAAGCGTTCCTGCGCAATGCGGAAACCGGCGCCTTCCGGCCCCAGCAAGTTGCTTTGAGGCACGCGACAGGAATGGTAAAGGATTTCGGCATGGCTGAAATAGCCGCCGCCTTTGTGCCCCATGATGTTGATGTTGCGCACGATGTCGAAGCCGGGCGTGTCGGCGGGCACGATGATCATGCTGGCGCGCTGGTAAGGCGGCGCGTCGGGGTCGGTCACGGCCATCACAATGGCAAAAGCGGCTCCGTCCGCGGCGGTGGTGTACCATTTCTGGCCGTTGATGACGTAATCATCGCCGTCCTTGACCGCGGTGGTTTCCATGTAAACCGGGTTGGAGCCAGGCATTTCCACCTCGGTCATGGAAAAGCAACTGCGAATTTTGCCTTCCACCAGCGGGCGCAGCCAACGCTCCTTCTGTTCCGGCGTGCCGTATTTATGCAGAATTTCGATGTTGCCCGCGTCGGGAGCCTGGGTGCCAAAGATGTAGTGCCCCAGGGGGCTGGCGCCCAGAATTTCGGAAACCAGCGCAAAATCGGTCAGTGGCAGTTCCATGCCGCCATATGCCTTGGGCTGGGCAGGCCCCCATAGCCCCATTTGCTTGACCTTCTCGCGCAGAGCGTCGAGGCGGGGCTGGAAAACGTCAGGCGGCTCGTTGAGGAAGTGCTGCTCCAGCGGGTAGACCTCTTTTTCCATGAATTCCCGAATAAGGTTGAGCATCAGTTGCGTGTCGTGAGGAATGGTGAAGTCCATGCGGGGGCTCCTGAATGGGATTGGGCGCGATGGCCGCAGACTCGCACGTTTGTTATAGCACATTCGTGAAGGCTGGTCAAAGGGCGTGGGCATTGCACGGCCGCGGAAGGCAAAAAAAAGCCCCTCCGCGCGGTGGCGGAGGGGTAACGGAGAGGGGAAGCAACGGTGCCCGGCAGCGTCAGGCCTTGCGCAGAAAATGCTGATCAACGATGAGAATGCCCACAATCACCACCCAGGTGACCGTGCGCACCGTCATCGCGCGCAGGCTTTCCCCCGCGACAACCTGGTGATAGGCCGTTTGGAGGATGATATACACTGTGGAATGGGCTGCCAGGGTTGCCAGCGCCAGTTTGGGCGCAATGGGCCGGTCTTGCCACAGCAACACGGATGTGACGACCACGGTCAGAATCCCCATGGTGAGGTTGTAAACCGGTAACCAACTGATGACGTAGTAATCGACGGGCTCGTGGAGGATGACCACTTTGGTGCCTGCAAAGACAGCCATACCGCCGATGATGAAAGCCAGAACGGCAGCGATCTTATTGAGTTTCATGTTTTGCTCCTCGTTGAACGTGAAGGTCAGGAAGACTGTGAAGCCTTGGTGGTACGACGGCGGCCAGCGTCGCGCCGCGTGCGGCGACGGCGCTGCCACTTTGCCAGGTAAGGCAAAAAGTAAAGATAGGCACCGCTAATCGCCAGCAAGAGAATCAGCAAAGATTGAATTTGCTCGAATTGCGGGGGAAGCAGTTTAACACCCATCACGAGTTTCGCCGTCACCGCGACGGGAATGATGATAAGGGTGGGCACTGCTAACCAACGGTGGAGAATGCGGGCCCATTTGTTGAAGAATTTGCTCATGGGTTTTTCCTCGAAGAAGATTGGTCCGAGGCAGGGGGCACCTCGGCTGCTTGCAGCGTGCGTTCCAGCAGGGTGAGCAAAGTGTTTCGCTCGGTGGGCGTCAGCCCTTGCAACAGCCGCTCGAATTTACGGCGGTGCGTCGCCACAGCCTGCTGGTAAACTTTCCGGCCTTCTGCGGTCAGATAGCACTGGAAGGCCCGCCGGTCTTGCGGGTGAGGGCGTCGCTCCACCCACCCCGTGCTTTCCATCTGGCGGATGGCAATGCTCACGGTAGGCGGGGAAAGCCGGAGGGCATCGGCAATGTGTTGGAGGTTGCTGCCCGGCATCTCGGCAATGGCTTCCAGCAAAGTAAAGTGGGAAGGTGTAACAGCGATTTCCTGGGCTGGACTGCGGTCACCTAAACGGCGCAGTCGCGTTGCCAGTTGCAGAAAACGCTGGGCATCATCGGTTAGCGATTGCTCCAAAGGTGTTCTCCTTTCGCGTCGCGAATATTTAGTTAACCTAACTAAATATACCGCGCGACCAGAAAGGCGTCAAGGTTTAAAGCAAACTCGAAAGCCCCACTCTTGGTATAATCTCTCCATGCGCATCCTTTGGGCTTTCATCCGTGCACTGCGGCCACGACAGTGGACCAAAAACGCTTTTGTATTTGCCGCCCTGGTCTTCGACCGGCAACTGACCCATCCCCAGGCCTTTGCCCGCACCCTGGCAGGCTTCGGGCTGTTTTGCCTGCTTTCGGGGGCAGTTTACCTCATCAACGACATTGCCGACCGGGAAAGCGACCGTAAGCACCCCGAGAAGCGCCACCGTCCCATCGCCAGCGGCGCGCTGCCCGTCTCGATCGCTGCCGGCGGTGCCAGCGCGCTTTTGGTCTTTGCTTTGGGGGTCTCGTGGTTGCTCTCCCCCGCCTTTTTCCTCGTTGCGGCTTCATACCTGCTTCTCAATCTGGCCTACTCCTTCTACCTGAAACACATTCCCATCATTGACGTGCTCATCATTGCTGCGGGTTTCGTGCTGCGGGTGCAGGCAGGGGTTGTGCTTATCCATGTGCAGCGGTTTTCGCCCTGGCTGTATGTGGTCACCACGCTGCTGGCGTTGTTCATCGGCTTTGGCAAACGCCGCGCCGAACTTAGCCTGCTGGCCGAAGGTGCAGGCCGCCATCGCCGCGTGCTGGATGGCTACACCATTCCGTTTTTAGACCAGCTCATCACCATCACCTCAGCCACGACCATCATTGCTTACAGCCTTTACACCTTCTCCGCGCCCAACCTGCCGGCCAACCACGCGATGATGCTTTCCATTCCTTTCGTACTGTATGGCATCTTCCGCTACCTTTATCTGGTGCAGGTGGAAGGCCGCGGCGGCGCGCCGGAAGAGGCCCTGCTGACCGACCTGCCCCTTCAGATGACCTTGCTGCTGTGGGGGGTGACCATCCTGCTCATCTTTTACATCTACTGACGGGGGTGCGCGTGCCTGCCACAACTGCCACTGCACCGGGCAAAATCATCCTGTTTGGGGAACACGCCGTCGTGTACGGCCAGCCCGCGCTGGCCGTGCCGGTGCCCGCGGTGCGCGCCCGCACCGTGGTTTCGCCCGCGCCTGACCTGCCCGCAGGGGAAATCCGCATCACCGCCCCCGCCGTGGCGCTGGAAAACGCCCCACTGGAAAGCCTGCCGCCCGAGCATCCGTTGGCGAAAGCCGTGGCGCTGACTTTAGAGGCCATTGGCGTTCCTCACCCTCCTGCCCTGCGCCTGCGGTTGAGTTCCACCATTCCGGTCGCGGCGGGGTTGGGCAGCGGTGCAGCCGTGACGGTGGCCCTCGCCCGGGCGCTGAGCGCCTTCCTGGGGCGCCCCTTGGGCAACGACACCGTCAACGCCATTGCCTACGAGGTGGAAAAAATCCACCACGGCACACCCTCGGGCATCGACAACACCGTCGTTACCTACAACCTGCCGGTGTATTTCGTGCGCGGCCAGCCGTTGCGCACGTTTCGGGTCAGGTGTCCCTTCACCGTGGTCATCGCCGACAGTGGCATTCCGGCCCCGACCGCGCAGGCCGTGAGCGATGTGCGCCGGGCCGCGCAGGCTGAGCCGGAACGCTTCCAGGCGCTCTTTGCCGCTGTCGGCCGGGTGGTGGAAGCCGCCTACCGCGCCATCACCACGGGAACGCCGGAAGCCTTAGGCCCGCTGATGGACGAGAACCACGCCCTGCTGCAACAAATGGGCGTTTCGTGTCCCACGCTGGACCGGCTGGTGACGGCCGCGCGGCAGGCAGGCGCATTAGGGGCCAAACTTTCCGGCGGCGGCCGCGGCGGGAACCTCATTGCGCTGGTGCCTCCTGATGCCCCTGAGGCTGCTGAAGCCATCGCCCGCGTGCTGGAAGCCGCCGGTGCCGTCCGCACCATCGTCGCGACTATCGCCCCCGCGCACCGTAACCCCTGACCGAGCACCGGCGCACAGGGCACCCATCTTTCGCCCATTTTTTCACCAAAGGTTGACAGTACAGCCTCCCTTTGGTATAAACGCCGCCAATGGAAACCAAGCCGTTTGTTGCCCGTCGTAGCCGTCGTGCTTACGCCCCCCATGCGGAGGGCGCTCGCGGGCGCGCGGCTTAGCACCACCCCATCCATTCCTTGCGCTCAAAAGCCCTCCCATAGCGGAGGGCTTTTTGCGTACCCATCCCCCTCAAGGAGTTGCCCCCATGTCTCCCAAAACCAAACCCCAGGTCAAAAAAGTCGTGCTGGCCTACTCTGGCGGCCTCGACACCTCGGTCATCGTGCCCTGGCTGAAAGAAAACTATGGCTGTGAAGTGGTCTGCTTCACCGCCGACCTCGGCCAGAGCGGCGAACTGGAAGGGCTGGAAGAGAAAGCCCTCAACAGCGGCGCCAGCCAGATCGTCATCAAAGACCTCAAAGAAGAATTTGCCAGCGAATACCTCTTCCGCATTGTGCGCGCTGGCGCCGTCTACGAGCGCAAGTACCTGCTCGGTACTTCCGCCGCCCGGCCGCTGATTTCCAAATACCTGGTGGAAGTCGCCCATCAGGTGGGCGCCGACGCGGTCGCCCACGGCGCCACCGGCAAGGGCAACGACCAGGTGCGCTTTGAACTCACCGTGATGGCCTTGGACCCCCGCCTGAAGGTCATCGCCCCGTGGCGCGAGTGGGAAATCCGCTCCCGCGAAGACGCCATCGCCTACGCCCAGGCGCACAACGTGCCCGTCACCGCCACCAAGAAGACCATCTACAGCCGCGACCACAACCTGTGGCACATTTCCCACGAGGGCGGCCCGCTCGAAGACCCGTGGTGGGAGCCGGACGAGTCGGTGTTCATGCTCACCGCTGCGCCGCAGGAAGCACCCGACGAGCCGGAATACGTGGAAATCGAGTTTGAAACCGGCACCCCCGTGGCGGTGAACGGCCAGAAGATGAGCCCCGGCGAGTTGGTCGCCTTCCTGAACGCCCTGGGCGGCAAGCATGGCATCGGCCGGGTCGACATGGTAGAAAACCGCCTCGTGGGCATGAAATCCCGCGGCATCTACGAAACCCCCGGCGGCACGATTTTGATGGAAGCCCACCGCCAACTGGAATCTCTGGTGCTCGACCACGCCACCATGCAATACAAAGACACCGTGGCGCTGAAATACGCCGAACTGGTTTACAATGGCCTCTGGTTCAGCCCGCTGAAAGAGGCACTGGATGCCTTTGTGGACGCCACCCAGGGCCCGGTCACCGGCGTGGTGCGGCTGAAACTCTACAAGGGCAACATCATTCCCGCCGGGCGCAAGAGCCCCTTCAGCCTCTACCGCGAAGACTTCGCCACCTTCGGCCAGGAAGACGTCTACGACCAGTCCGACGCCGAGGGCTTCATCCACCTCTTTGGCCTGCCGCTGAAGGTGCGGGCGCTCAACAAACTGCCCGTGGCTGGCATGAACATGCCCAAGCCCGACTACTCGCGCTTCAAGCGGGATTAACGCAAAAGCGAACCGCAGATTTCGCAGATGACGCAGAAAAAATCTGTGAAATCTGCGTAACCTGTGGTTTCCAGCGGTTTTCAAGGAGCATCCGATGACGAAATCGGCAGGCAACACCCTCTGGGGCGGGCGCTTTAGCGGCGGCACCGACCCGCAAATGTGGGCACTCAACGCGTCCATCATGACCGACCGGCGGCTGGCGTTCCACGACATCCGCGGCAGCAAAGCCTGGGTGCGTGCGCTGCAGCGCGCCGGCGTGCTTACCGAGGCCGAAGCCCAAACCCTGCTCGACGGCCTCACGCAGGTCGCCACCGAGTTTGCCGAGGGGCAGTTCGTCTTCGCCCCCACCGACGAAGACATCCACACCGCGGTGGAACGCCGCCTGCGCGAACTGGTGGGCGAGGTGGCCGGAAAACTGCACACAGGCCGCAGCCGCAACGACCAGGTCGCCACCGATTTCCGCCTGTGGATGTTGGACGCCATCGACCACCTCACCGCCGCCCTCGCCGACCTGCAAAGCGCCCTGCTCGCCCGCGCCGAAGCCGATTTCGGCACCGTGATGCCCGGCTACACCCACCTGCAGCAGGCCCAGCCCATTTTGCTGAGCCACTGGTGGCTGAGCCACTTCTGGCCCCTCCAGCGCGACCGCGAACGCCTCGCCCAGGTGCGGGAACGCACCGCCGCCCTGCCCCTGGGCGCGGCTGCCCTCGCGGGCACGGCCTACCCCATCGACCGGCAAGCCCTCGCCGCCGACCTCGGCTTCCTCTCGGTCATCCCCAACAGCATCGACGCGGTCTCCGACCGCGACTTTGCCGCCGAATTCCTCTTTGCCGCCGCGCTGCTGGGCGTGCACCTCAGCCGCTTAGCCGAGGGCGTGATCCTGTTTTCCAGCGCGGAGTTCGGCTTCCTCACCCTGAGCGACGCCTACAGCACCGGCTCCAGCCTGATGCCGCAGAAGAAGAACCCCGATGCCTTTGAACTGACCCGCGGCAAGAGCGGTGCGCTCATTGGCACGCTCACCGGCCTGCTGGCGACCCTCAAGGGGCTGCCCTCGGCTTACGACAAGGATTTGCAGGAAGACAAAGCGCCGGTGTTTCGGGCGTTTGACGACCTCGCGGCGCTGCTACCTGTGCTGGCGAATGCCCTCCGCACCCTGGAAGTCCACCCCGAGCGCACCGCGGCGGCCATCGGCGCGGGCACGTTAGCCACCGACCTGGCCGACTTCCTCGTGAAGCAGGGCGTGCCTTTTCGGGAAGCCCACCACATCGTCGGCCACTTAGTGCGGGAAGCCGAGCAGCGCAGCGTGGGGCTGGACGCGCTGCCCACCGAAACCTACCGTGCCGCGCACCCGGCCTTCACCGCCGAAGCCCTGGAAAGCCTGCTTTCCCCGCAGGCCAGCCTCGCCCACCGCGCCGTGGAAGGCGGCACCGCCCCCGAAGCCGTGAAAGCGCAAATGGCGCTGGCGAGGGAGGCGTTGAAGAGCGAATAGCGAGTGGCGAATTGCGAATGAGGAATTGCGAGTTGCGAGTTGCGATTTAGGATTTGCGATTTGCGCCACAGCCCTCAATACCCCAATACCTCAATTTCCCAACCAACCAATCCCCCCTCAGGAGGTCTCCCATGTCTCAAACCGTCACCTGCCCTGAATGTGCTGCCGAATTCGAACTCGACCCCGGCACCGAAGTGAACGAAATCGTGGTCTGCCCCGACTGCGGCGTGGAACTGGAAGTGGTTTCCCTCGACCCGCCCGCGGTGGAACTCGCGCCGATGGAAGAGGAAGACTGGGGCGAGTAAGCAGCCTCAAGCCCTGTCAGGTCTTTGGGGCCTGACAGGGCTCTCAAAAACAAACCGCAGATTTCACAGATGACGCAGAAAAATCGTAATTACTTACCCCGAAGCACCGCGGATGGCCCTGTGCCTGTAAATGCTCACAGAGGGAACACGGAGAATGTTTCCCTTTGCAAGCGCTTTTTGGAGTGCGGTGCCTTGGCACCGCTTTGGAAAGCGGCCCTTCGATGCACTCAGGACAGGCGACTCGTCGCCGCACTCCAAAGAAAAACTGCCGCCAGAGGTGTTTTGCCACCACGTAGGTAATTACGAAAAATCTGTGAAATCTGCGTCATCTGTGGTTTTTTCTCGGAGATTGCCATGCCCCACAAACGCTATCGCATCGGCGTGCTCTATTCCCGCGTGCGGGTGGAAGAAAAGTGGATTTTCGCGGCCATGGAAACCCGCGGCGTGGACTACGAGCGCCTGGACGACCGCCAGATTCATTTCGACCCGCAAAACCCCGCCCCGTGGCAGCGCTTTGATGCCGTACTCTCCCGCAACATCAGCGCCACGCGCGGCCTTTACGCCCTGCGCACCCTCGAAGCCCTCGGCATCCCCACGGTCAACACCTTCCGCGTGGCCGAAACCTGCGGCGACAAACTGGCCACCACCTTAGCCCTCGCCCAGGCCGACCTGCCCCAGCCCCGCACCCGCGTGGCCTTCACCCCCGCCGCGGCGCTGGAAGCCATTGAGGAACTCGGCTACCCGGTGGTGCTCAAGCCCGTGGTCGGCTCGTGGGGGCGGCTGCTGGCGAAAATCAACGACCGCGACGCCGCCGAAGCCATTTTAGAGCACCGCGCCACCTTGGGTTCCCCCCAGCAGGCCGTGTTCTACATCCAGGAATACATCGCCAAGCCCGGGCGCGACATTCGGGCGTTGGTCATCGGCGACAAGGTCATCGCCGCCATCTACCGCAAATCCGAACACTGGATCACCAACACGGCCCGCGGCGGCGCAGGCGAGGTCTGCCCCCTAACGCCGGAGTTGGAAAGCCTCTGCCTGCAGGCAGCCCAGGCCGTGGGCGGCGGCGTGCTCGCGGTAGATATTCTGGAGCACCCCGACCGCGGCTACCTGGTCAACGAAATCAACCACACCATGGAATTCCACACCGCCCAGCCCACCACCGGCGTGGACATCGCGGGCGAAATTGTGGAATATGTGCTCCGCGTCGCCGCCGGGCAATAACCGCGCCCCTGACACCGGAACACTTGACACTGAAACACTTGCCCCGGGCATCTGAGCATCCGGGCATCCAAGCACCCCCTCACGGAGGAACACCCCATGTCCCCCACCTTCACCGCCAGCATCATCGGCGCGTCCGGCTACACCGGCGGCGAACTGCTCCGCCTGCTGCTCGGACACCCCGAAATTTCCCTTCAACAAGTCACTTCACGGCGCTATTTGGGGCAATACGTCTATCAAATCCACCCCAACCTGCGCAAGCGCACCCAACTGAAATTCACCGACCCCGCTACCTTGGAGCCGGTGGACATCCTTTTCCTTGCCCTGCCCCACGGCGAGGCCCAGAAGCACATCGCCGAATGGGCTTCCCTTGCCCACTACATCGTGGACCTCTCCGCCGACTTCCGCCTGCGCGACCCGGCGGCCTACGAAGCGTGGTACGGCAAGCCCCACGCCGCACCCGAATGGCTGGGAAAATTCACCTACGGCCTCGCCGAATTGCACCGCGACGACCTGGGCAGTGCGAAATACATCAGCGGCGTGGGCTGCAACGCCACGGCCACCAACCTCGCCCTGCTGCCCCTGCTGCAGGCCGACCTGCTCGATACCGCCCGGCCGGTGATTGCCGAAATCAAGGTCGGCTCTTCGGAAGGCGGTGCGGAGCCCAACCCCGGCTCGCACCACCCGGAACGCAGCAGCGTGGCGCGCACCTACGCCCCCTACGGCCACCGCCACACCGCCGAAGTCATCCAGGAAAGCGGCCTGAGCGACGTCGTGCTCACCATGACCTCGGTGGACATGGTGCGCGGCGCATTAGCCACCGTGCACGGCTGGGTGAAACCCGGCGTAGCCACCAAAGATCTGTGGAAGGCTTACCGCGCTGCGGCCAAAGCCAACCCCTTCCTGCGGCTGGTGAAAGAACGCCGCGGTGTCTACCGCGTGCCCGAGCCGAAGATTCTGGCGGGCAGCAACTACGCCGACATCGGCTTTGACCTGGACGAGAAAAGCGGCCACGTCGTGAGCATTTGCGCCATCGACAACCTGATGAAAGGCGCGGCCGGTTCGGCGGTGCAAGCCCTCAACCTCGCCCTCGGCCTGGACGAAACCACCGGCCTGGACTTCCCCGGCCTGCACCCGATTTAGAGGAGTGAGGCAACTGGGGCAATTGGGGCAACTGAGGGATTGAGGCAACTGGGGCCTCCTCCTGCTCCCTCAATACCTCAATACCTCAACACCTCAATACCTCAATACCTTCCTCCTGGAGGTTCCCATGACCCTGGTCATCAAACTTGGCGGCACCGAAGGCGTAGATTTCGCCGCCGCCTGCGAAGATATCGCCGCGTTGGTTTCCCAGGGCGAGCGCGTGGTGGTCGTGCACGGCGGCTCTGCCGAAGCCAACGCCCTCGGCGAAGCCCTCGGCGCCCCGCCGCGCTTCGTCACTTCGCCTTCGGGCTTCACCAGCCGCTACACCGACCGCCCCACTTTGGAAATTTTTGCCGCGGCGGTCAACGGCAAAGTCAACACCCTTTTGGTGGAACAATTGCAGCAAAACGGTGTTAATGCCTTTGGGTTGAGCGGCCTCGATGGCCGCCTGCTGCAAGCCAAACGCAAGGGCAGCATCCGCATCGTGGAAAACGGCAAGCGCAAAATCCTGCGCGGCGATTACACCGGCAAAATTCAGGCCGTGAACACCGCCCTGCTGGAAACCCTGCTCAGCGCGGGCTACACCCCCGTAGTCGCCCCCCTGGCCGTGAGCGAAAAAGGCGAGGCGCTGAATGTGGACGCCGACCGCGCCGCAGCCATGATCGCCGCTGCCCTGCATGCTGACACCCTCATCCTGCTCACCGCCGCGCCGGGGCTGCTGCGGAACTTCCCCGACGAGAGCAGCCTGATTGCCCACATGCCCGCTGCCCAACTGGAAACCGCCTTAGAGTACGCCCAGGGGCGCATGAAGAAGAAAGTGCTGGGCGCACAGGAAGCCCTGGCAGGTGGCGCAAAACAGGTCATCATCGCCGACGGGCGCATCCCCCATCCCATCGAGCGCGCCCTGGCCGGCGGCGGCACCCACATCCAATAACCACGCGACTGCCCGGACTGCCCGACTACCCGACTACCCGACCACCCGACTACCCCGACTATTATGCACACCATCATCGCCGGTAACGTCACCTTAGACGTCCTCTGCTATCCCGTCGACGAAGTCCCGCGGCACGAATCCATCGCCTTCGAGCAGGCCGCGGTGGGCCCCGGCGGCTGTGCGTCCAACACCGCGGTGGTGCTGGCTTCCCTGGGCGTGCCCGTCGGCATCGCCGCCTGCATCGGCAACGACGAAGCCGCCCACCTTGCCAGCCGCACCTGGCAGCGTTATGGCGTAGATGCCCGCTTCGTAGAAACCGTGGAAGCCCCCACCGCGGTCAGCGTTGGCCTGGTGGATAGCGCCTTCCAGCCGCGCTTCATCCACACTTCCGGTGCGAACGCCCACCTCACCCCCAACCGCCTCCGCCCCGCCGATTACGCCGCTGCGGGGGCGCGCTGGCTGCACATTGGCGGCTATTTCGTGCTCCCCGGCCTGCTCACGCCCGACC
>DRMV01000011.1 GCA_011322445.1 Chloroflexota bacterium
GAAGTTCAGCAACGATGAGGTCTTTGATTTGGGTGATGCGTTCTGTGGTAGACTTCATTTGGGAGTCCTTTGGTGAGAGATAGATGATGCGTTTATCTCTGTTATACCAGAGGACTCCTTTTCTACAACATTTGAGTGCTCCCCTGAAAGGCCAGCGCGGCGGGGGGGCACGCTTTGCTTCGCGTGGCTGCGCCTGCGCGCTGTGGCGCGCAAATCCGGTGACGATTGTCACTCTTTCTAATTAAAGCACGGTGATATAATGGAAACCGTGTGCCGATTCACACGTCCCGACGTGATTCCAAACCAACGCAAGGAGAGGCAAAAAATGGGTTACACGATTATCGAAGTGCCGGAAGGCGGTGCCAAAATCACCAAGCCGGGGGACAAGCTGATTGTTCCCGACAATCCCATCATTCCCTTCATCGAGGGCGACGGTACGGGGCGCGACATCTGGCGCGCCGCGTCGCGCGTGTTCGATGCCGCGGTCGAAAAGGCCTACAAGGGCAAGCGCAAGATCTACTGGATGGAAGTGTATGCCGGTGAAAAGGCGTACCACAAGTTTGGCGAATGGCTGCCGGAAGAGACGATTAAGGCCTTCCGGGAGTTCATCGTGGGCATCAAAGGCCCGTTGACCACGCCTATCGGCGGCGGTATCCGCTCGCTTAACGTTGCCTTGCGTAAGCACCTGGACCTGTATGTGTGCCAGCGTCCGGTGAAATACGTGGATGGTGTGCCTTCCCCGGTGAAGCACCCCGAGTATGTGGATATGGTGATCTTCCGCGAGAACACGGAAGACATTTACACCGGCATCGAGTTCCAGATGGGCACGCCGGAATGGGAAAAGTTCATGAGGATCTTCAAGGAGAACTTCCCTGAAGAGTATGCCAAGATGCGCTTCCCCAACACGGCGGGCATTGGCATCAAGCCGGTCTCCAAGGAAGGCACCGAGCGTCTGGTGCGTGCGGCGATCAAGTGGGCGTTGGCGAATGGCCGCAAGCGCCTCAGCCTGGTGCACAAGGGCAACATCATGAAGTACACGGAAGGCGCTTTCCGCAACTGGGGCTATGCCCTTGCCAAGCGCGAATTCCGCAACGAAATTGTGACCGAGCGCGAATCGTGGATTTTGGGCAACAAGGAAAAGAACCCCAACCTGAGCGACGAAGAAAACGCCCGCATGATTGAACCCGGCTTCGAGATGCTGGCCCCCGACAAGAAACAGGAAGTCATTCAGGAAGTGAAAGATGCCCTGAAACTGTGGCCGACCCACGGCGATGGCAAGTGGAAGAGCAAGCTGCTCATCAAAGACACGATTGCCGACATCGTCTTCCAGCAGACGATTACCCGCGCGCGCGAGTTTGACGTCCTGGCGACGATGAACCTGAACGGCGACTACCTCTCCGATGCCCTGGCTGCCCAAATCGGCGGGATGGGCATTGCGCCGGGCGCGAACATCAACTACGACACCGGCCACGCGATTTTCGAGGCCACCCACGGCACCGCGCCCAAGTATGCCGACCTGGACAAGGTCAACCCCGGCTCGGTCATCCTCTCCGGCGAAATGATGTTCCGCTACATGGGCTGGGACGAGGCCGCTGACCTGATCTGGAAGGGCATCACCGGCGCCGTCAAGGCCAAGACCGTGACCTACGATTTCCACCGCCTGATGGAAGGCGCGACCCTGCTGAAGTGCTCGGAATTTGGTGAAGCCATCGTCCAGCACATGGACGACTGATGCGCGTCGGGCATGGTCGCGAGAGCGGCCATGCCCGATGGATTTTGCCCGCACGATCCTTTTTGTGAGGAGGTCTCGTATGTCCTTCAAAACCACGCGTGAGGGCTACGTCAAGTACCAGGGGTTAGGCAATTGGGCCTTCGTGCTCCATCGTCTGACAGGCTTAGGCGTAATCCTCTTCCTCATTATCCACGTTTCCGATACAGCGTTGGTGTATTTCAAGCCCGAGTGGTATGTCCATGCGGTAGATCTCTACCGTCTGCCCATTTTTGGCCTGGGTGAGATTTTGTTGGTGCTCTCGGTCATCTATCATGGCTTGAATGGGCTGCGGGTGATCTATTTTGATATGGTGAACCCGGAGATGTGGAGCATTGAGGTCAACCGCAAATCGGTGATCTGGACGTGGATCATTACGATGGTGCTGTGGCTCCCGTCGGCCTGGATCATGGCCAGCCATATTCTGGAACACATGGGCGGCTGAGGGCCGTTGGTGTTTTGTGAGGAGGTTTGATATGACCACCCAATCGAAATCGTTAGACATTCCCCAGACCTGGGAATCCTTTTCCTGGAAATGGATGCGCTACTCTGGCATACTGATTTTCATCCTGGTGTGGATCCACGTGCTCATTCAGGATATTTTGGTGGGTGTTTACAAGATCAATATACCTTATGTGGCCGGGCGGTGGAACGGTGGCTTTTGGCGAGTGTACGATTTCCTGATGTTGTTTTTCGCGTTTGCCCACGGCATGAACGGGGTGCGGCAAGTGCTGTACGACTTTATTCATAGTGCCGGCGGCCGTCGAGCGTTGAATTGGATCCTCTTTATCACTTGGGCGGCAGTGACGATTTGGGGCACTATCGCGATTTTCGCATTCACCCCACCTGCCGGCTAAACCGTAGGCCAGCATCCCTTTGAAGGAGTTGGAATGATGAGCGTCAAAACCCATCAGTACGAAGTCGTGATTGTTGGTGCTGGTGGCGCAGGCTTGATGGCAGCCCTTTACGCTTCCCAAAAGGCCTCCACCGCCGTCATCAGCAAGCTCTATCCCACCCGCTCCCACACGGGCGCGGCCCAGGGCGGCATCAGCGCAGCCCTGGGGAACATTGAAGAGGACCGCCCCGAGTGGCACACTTACGATACCGTCAAGGGCAGTGACTACCTGGGCGACCAGGACGCAATCGAATTCATGTGCTTCAAGGCCCCGGAACTGGTCTATGAACTGGAACACATGGGCTTGCCTTTTGACCGCACGCCCGAGGGCCGCATTTTGCAGCGCCCCTTCGGCGGTCACACGAACAACGAAACCGGGAAACCGGTGCGCCGCGCCTGCCACGCCGCCGACCGCACCGGGCACATGATTCTGCAAACCCTTTACCAGCAGTGCATCAAAAACGATGTGACCTTCTTCGATGAGTTCCAGGTGCTGGATCTCATCATGGTCAACGGCAAAGCAGCCGGTGTGGTGGCAATTGAGTTGGCGACCGGCGACTTGCATGTCTTCCACGCCAAGGCCGTGATTATGGCAACTGGTGGTTGGGGCCGTGTGTGGGAAATCACCTCGAATGCTTACGCCTATACCGGCGACGGCGCGGCAATTGTGCTGCGCAAGGGCCTGCCGCTGGAAGACATGGAATTCTTCCAGTTCCACCCCACGGGCATCTACAAACTGGGCATTTTGATTACCGAAGGTGTGCGCGGTGAAGGCGGTGTGCTCATCAACGACAAGGGTGAGCGCTTTATGGAGAAGTACGCGCCCCACGTCAAGGACCTGGCTTCCCGCGATGTCGTCAGCCGCGCCATGTACATCGAAATGAAGGAAGGCCGCGGCATCAACGGCCAGCGCTACCTTTACCTGGATGTCCGCCCCGAGACTGTGAACAAATATGCCAAGATCGATGGGCGCACCAACCCCGATGGTACGCCTTACCAGGTGACGGCCGAGGAAATCCTCCACAAACTGCCCGACATCATCGACTTCTGCAAGACCTACCTGGGTGTAGACCCGGTGAAGGAGCCGATGCCGGTGCAGCCTACGGCGCACTACGCGATGGGCGGCATCCCCACCAACCTCAAGACCGAGGTGCTCGCGGACGAAAAAGGCGCTGTGGTGCCGGGCCTGTATGCGGCGGGCGAAAACGCGTGCGTTTCGGTGCACGGCGCCAACCGCCTGGGCACCAACTCGTTGCTCGACCTGGTGGTGTTTGGTAAGGAAGCCGGCGTCCACGCCGCCGAGTATGCGACCGGCGCCGAATTCGAGCCGTTGCCCGGCGACGCCGCCGACTTCGCTCGCTCTCAACTGGATGCCATCCTCAACAGCAAAGGCAACGAACGCGTCGCCGACATCGCCGCCGAAATGAAGCATGAGATGATGGACAAGGTCGGCGTCTTCCGTACCGAGGAAGGGATGCAGGAGGCGTTGAATAAAATCCGCGAACTCAAAGAGCGTTTTCAGCACATTCACATCGACGATCGCGGCAAGACTTTCAACACCGACCTGCTGACCGCCTGGGAAGTCGGCAACTTGTTGGATATCGCCGAAGTGACTGCGGCCTCGGCGTTGGCCCGCAAGGAAAGCCGCGGCGCACATTCTCGCGATGACTTCCCCAAGCGGGACGACCAAAACTGGCTGAAGCATACGATGGCCTGGCGGCGCGACGGCGAAATCGAACTGCGCTACAAGCCTGTTGTGCTCACCAAGTATGAGCCCAAGGAACGCGTGTACTAAGGAGGCGGCGCGATGCAAGTCACCTTGAAAATCTTACGCTATAACCCCGAAAAAGACGCCCAGCCGCATTACGAGCGCTATACTCTCGATGCGGAGCCGACCGACCGCATTCTGGACGTGCTGGAAAAGATCAAAGCGCACGAAGACGGCACGCTGACCTTCCGCCGCTCCTGCGCCCACGGTATCTGCGGTTCCTGCGCCATGCGCATCAACGGCCGTAACCGGCTGGCCTGCAAGACCTTGCTCCAGACCCTCGACACCAGCAAGGAAATCACCGTTGAGCCGATCCTGGGCCTGCCGCGGGTGAAAGACCTGGTGGTGGACATGACCACCTTCTTCGACAACTACCGCAAGGTCATGCCCTACTTCGTCAACGATGAACCGTTGCCGGAAGACGGTCGTGAGCGGTTGCAGTCGCCTGAGGAGCGGGAACGCTTCGACGACACCACCAAGTGCATCCTCTGCGGTGCCTGCACCACGGCCTGCCCCACTTTCTGGGCCGACAACAGTTACGTTGGGCCTTCGGCGATTGTCAATGCCCACCGCTTCATTTTCGACAGCCGCGACCGCGCGGCCGCCGAGCGGCTCAAGATTTTGGCGGGCGAGAGCGGCGTTTTCCGCTGCCGTACGGCCTTCAACTGCACCGAGGCCTGCCCGCGCGAAATTCAAATCACTAAGGCCATTGCCGAGGTCAAGCGCGCCATCATCACGGGGCGCCTGGACTAAAGGCGTTTCTCGCTAATCAAAACGCCCGCTGGCTTTGCAACCAGCGGGCGTTTTTTGTCGTGTTTTTCGCCGTAAGACCTGGAGGGTTTCTCAAAACCTGTCAGGTCTGATTGTCCGAAGCCTCGTCCTTCGGCGGCAAGATAGGCCGCACGCCGCTGCCGGGGTGGGGTGGCCCCACGATGCCCTCGTCTTCCATCGCATCGACCAGGCGGGCGGCGCGCGTGTAGCCAATGCGCAAGCGCCGTTGGAGCAGCGAGGCCGAGGCTTTGCCTTCCTTCCGCACCAGCGCCACGGCTTGTTCCCACAGGGGGTCTTTGGGCTTTTGAGGTTGTGGCTCCGCTTCCATTTCTTCCCAAATGGGCTTTTGCTTCAGGGGAATGCCCGCGGGCGGCGCGTCCACAATGCCGCCAATGCCCGGCACCCCGGCCGTGCCGAAGTTGCGCCAGTAGTTCACCACCCGCCGAATTTCGTGGTCGGCGACGAACACCCCCTGCAACCGTACTGGCTCGGGGGCGTCGGGGGCCATGAAGAGCATATCGCCCCGCCCTAACAGCCGCTCGGCGCCAGGTTGGTCAAGGATCACGCGGCTATCGACCGTGGAAGCCACGGCGAAGGCAATGCGCGCCGGGAAATTGGCTTTGATCAGCCCGGTGACCACATCCACCGATGGGCGCTGGGTGGCAATGATGACATGGATGCCGGTGGCGCGCGCCAGTTGCGCCAGGCGGGTGAGGGTGCGCTCGGTGGTGTCTGGGGCCAGCATCATCAAATCGGCCAGTTCGTCGATGATGATGACCAGGTAAGGCAGTTTCTCGCCGCCGCTGCGCTCGACTTCCTGATTGTAATCGGCAATATGGCGCTTGCCCGCTTTGGCAAAGAGTTTGTAGCGCCGTTCCATCTCATGCGTCACCCATTGCAGCGCACCCACGACCCGCTCTAAATCGACCACCACAGGGGCCAGCAGGTGCGGAATGCCGTTGTAGCCGCTCAGTTCCACCCGCTTGGGGTCCACCAGCAGCAGGCGCAGGTCGTCGGGCGTGTTGTGTAGCAGCAGACAGGTGATGATGCCGTTCACGCACACCGATTTGCCCGAGCCCGTCGCCCCGGCGATGAGCAGATGGGGCATGGCCGCCAGGTCGGCGGCGACGGCGTGGCCGGCAACATCCTTGCCCAGCGCAAAGCGGAGCGGCGATTTAACCTTGCGGAAGGCGGGGCTTTCGATGACCTGGCGCAGCGTGACGGGCGCGGCTTCCTCATTAGGGACCTCGATGCCCACATAGCCTTTGCCCGGTACGGGGGCTTGAATGCGCACCCGCTTGGCGGAAAGCGCCAGGGCTAAATCGTCGGCCAGCGAGGCGATTTTGGAAACCCGCACTTTCATTGGCCCTTTGCGGCTTTCGACATAGCCGGGTTCGACGCCGTAAAGGGTGACGGTGGGCCCCCGTAGCACTTCCACCACTTTGGCCGGTGCGTTGAACTGGGCCAAAGTTTCTTCAATCAGCCGGGCGCGGGCTTCGGTTTCTTCCTGCTGGTAGGCTTCGGTGGGCGATTCGTCGAGCATTTCAGCAATGTCGGGCAAGACCCACACTGGCTTTTCGACGGCCTGCGCGTTGGCTTCGGCTTCCGGCAAAGGGGCGGCCTCGCCGGCAGGCGCGGGCGGGGAAGAGGGTGACATGGCGGGCGCAGCGAAAGAGGGCGTGGCTGGGGAAGGCCACAGGCGGGCGCGCAGCCGTGCCAGCAGCAGCGCGCTGTGGTGGCGGAGGCGGCGGAAGACCGGCGGCAGCCAGCGGAACAAATCGGCCACAGGGCGATTGAGGGTGAAGGCCAGCCCCAGCACGACGCCGGCCAGCAGCATCACGGCTGCCCCCGCCCGGCCGAGGGTGGTGGTGAGCACCCACAACAACAGCGCACCGACGTAGCCCCCACCTTGCCCCTGCGCGGCCGCGGCGAAAGTGGCGCTGCGGGTGCTTTCCAGCAGCGGCAGGTGCAACACGGCCAGCACAGTGGCATAGAGCAGCATCAAACCGCTGACGCGCTCGGCGTTGAGCGTGGGGAAGCGCGTGCTCCGCCGGAAGATGATGCCCAGCCCCAGGACCAGCAACCACAGCGGGAAGAGCCACAGGCCCCACCCTAAGGCGCGTTGCCAGAAGGCCGCCCAGGGGTGCAATGCCGTCCCCTGGGGCCATACCAGGCTGGCAAGGGTAAGCAGCCCCGCGATTGTCAGCGCGGCGCCGCCCAGGTCGTGTTTGCGTTCCGGGGAAAGGCGGGGCTTGGGCGGCGTGGCGGCAGGCGTCTGCTTTTTTGCGCGTCGTGAGGCTGGCCGCGCGGCTTTGCTGCTTTTTTTGCGCTTGCTGGTTTTAGAAGCAGAACGGGTTTGAGGTTTTCTGGGCATAAGGCGCGAAAGTGGAGCACAAGGTCAGGATAACACGATTATAGCACGGTTGTTCGTGCAACCCGGGGAGGTCAGTGCCATACCCGGAAGGCAGTTTCGGCTTCCCCCGTGATGCCGTCGAAGGTAGCGCGTATGCGCACGGCAATGTGACCGCGATAGGTTGGGACGGGCAGCCACACATTGAGGCAGCCGTCGTTGTCGGTGGTAAAGGCTTGTGGTGTGAAAGGGGCGGTGAGGGGCTCGCCCAACGTGTTGGTGAACTGCAGTTGTACTGTGGCTCCTTCCAGTGGCTGGCCTAACTGGTCGGTGACCCAGACGATGAGGTGAACCTGGTCTCCCGGGTGGGCCAGCACCGGCGTGATGGTTGCCATCACGCGCAGCGTCAGCACGGCGCGACGCAGCGGGGCTTCCCCACCCGCGGGCAAGGGGCGCAGCAGTTGGGGGTCGTGTTCGTTCTGCTGGAAGTACCATTCCCCTAAATTGCTGAGCACCACGCGGCCTTCCCGGGCGTGGTATTCCAGCCGGGCCTCTTCGAAATACTGCACTGGCACGCCGTTTTCCAGCAGCGGGTCACTGACCACCTGCCCCAGCACGGTGCGGTGTTGCTGGTAGAAGCGCAGGAATTCATAGCACACGGGGTGCAGCGCCCCCTCCACGTCGGGGAAGGCTTTGCACCCGGCCCCGTTGAGGAAACTTTGCGACAGCGGTTCGCGATGCAGGCCCTTGCCGGGGTGTTCGTAGAAATACCGCCCCAGGTTGGCAAGGGTGGGCGAGGCGTGGTTGGGGCCTTGTTGGAAGAGCGCCCGTTGGAAATATTGCATGGTTTGGCCTTGCCGTTGGAAGGCCTCGGTGATGGGGTAGCCGAACAGCAGCGCCGCCTCGGGCCAGGCACGGTAGAAGTCGAGGAAATCGCCTTGCACCGTGTGGCCGGTTTGGGGGAAGTAGCGGACGTCTTCCGCGGCAAACAACCGGCTTGCCGAGAGCGACAGGGCAAGCGCGGTGCCGAGGATGAGCAAGAGGAGCAGGCTCCACGTGCGCCGCTGTTTGAGTCGCATGAGGTGATTATAGCATGTTTTCGTGCCAGAAAGTGCGTCGGCGCGCTTCGTATAGCCGTGCTTCTGGGGCGGTGGGAGCGGGGGCGGCGCGAAAAACGGGTAAATGCCTGTATAATGAAAACAGGTGTGTTTGTGTTTCGCCCGCAGGAGGAAGGCTGTCGTGCTGCCCACGGGGCAGCATGAGACGTTGGTGCCAGGGGGCAACGTAACCTGTACAGCCACTGGGGCGCGTTCAAAGCCATGAGGAGGAAGGAAATGCGGTGGTTTCGGG
This sequence comes from Chloroflexota bacterium, assembly GCA_011322445.1. Taxonomy (NCBI): domain Bacteria; kingdom Bacillati; phylum Chloroflexota; species Chloroflexota bacterium. The sequence goes on from DRMV01000011.1 coordinate 8,903, forward strand.
CACAGAAAGGTTGGTTGTTGACCGTAGTGCTCGTTGCAGTTTTAGCATGCAACCTGCCGCAAGGGAATTCGCCGACGGGTGGGCCTGTGGCCTCTCCCCCATCCGGGGGTGGCGCTGGCCTTCAGGAGACGGCAGTTCCCCCCGCGGCACTGACGATGGCCGCGGGCACGGCTATTGCCGCGATGACTCAAACAGCAGCGGCTTTTCTCGCCGCCGCGCCAACGGGAACGCCGACGCCTTCGCCCACGCTCAGCCCCACGCCGACCCTCACCCTCACGCCCACGCCTTCCACTCCGATGATCAGCGTTTCGGTGAACACCAACTGCCGCACCGGCCCCGGCGATACCTATGACCGCGTGGGCGCGTTGCTGGTGGGGGAAACCGCCGAGGTGCTGGCGCGCGACCCGTATGGCCAGTTCTGGTACATTCCCAACCCCGACAGGCCGGGCAGCAAGTGCTGGGTGTGGGGGCAGTACGCCACCGTGACCGGCGATACTTCATCGCTGCCGGTTTTCACCCCGCCGCCGACGCCTACACCCGCGGCGAACTTTGCCATCACTGGCCTGGGACACGTCGTGTGTGGAGGCGCGCATTGGTATGCCCTGCAGGTGAAGAACACCGGCGGCCTCACCTGGGAGAGTTGGAAAGAAGAGGTGGTGGACCTGACCACCAGCGCGGCCGCGACTTACACCGGCGATGGTTTTGCTGCCGCGTTTCGCTGTGTCTCGCTCGTTGTCCCTACACTTCCGGCTGGTCAGACGGCGTATGTGGGCAACTTTGCCAGCACCCCCGGCCACCACGTGCGGATTACCCTTACCCTGTATACCGATACACATCAACGCGGGCAGGCCGTGACCTCTACGGCCGAATACAACCTTCCGTAGCACGGCGGCGCACCTTTGGCGTCAAAGGAGAAACGATGCTTTCAAAACGAGTAAGTGTTGCTCTGTTCGGGTTTGTGCTGGTTGTTCTGATGGCTTGTAGTTTTTCAGTAGGGGCACAACGCCCACCCCAGCAAGCGGCGTCTCAGGTTCCTCCGGTTTTGCTGACCGCGGCGGCTCAAACCGTGATCGCGGCGCAAAACCAGGGAAAGCCTACGGCCTTCCCGCCGGCCGTGTTGACCGCGGCAGCAGGTACCGCGATGGCCGCGCTGACCCAAAACGCGCCTCCTGCGACCTCCGCGGCCTTGCCTCCCACCGAGACGCCGACGCCTTCTCCTACGGCCAGCCCGACCCCCACGGTTGTGCCCACGCCCACGCCTTCCACTCCGATGATCAGCGTTTCGGTGAACACCAACTGCCGCACCGGCCCCGGCGATGCCTATGACCGCGTGGGCGCGTTGCTGGTGGGGGAAACCGCCGAGGTGCTGGCGCGCGACCCCTACGGCCAGTTCTGGTACATTCCCAACCCCGACAGGCCGGGCAGCAAGTGCTGGGTGTGGGGGCAGTACGCCACCGTGACCGGGGAAACGGCTTCCCTGCCGGTCTTCACCCCCCCGCCGACGCCTACGCCTGTGGCGGATTTTGTGATCAAAGGTATCACGGTTAAAGATTGCAGTGGCGCTGACGCTTTCTTCATTGAGATATCCAATACTGGTGACGTGCCATGGCAGAGTTTTTCCATGCAACTCAAAAACCTGACCACCTCAGCCAACGGTGGCGCTTCGGGCGATGTCTTCAGCAGCACGCGGGGCACGTGCAGCCTGGTGTACGACCTGAGTTCCATCCCGCCGGGCGGCGGCGCTTATATCGCTTATAATGGCGGCATCGGCGACCACACCCAGCGGATCCGCTTTACGGTCACCCTTTACGCCGAGGATGGGCAGCAGGGTGCGTCCCTTACGCGGGTCATCGAATACCGTCCCTGAAGAAGCGCGACCCTTCCGCAGGGGCTGCGGATGAACGCGAGCATTAACGCCGAGGCGCCAGTTTCCTCAATCCCCCAATCCCCCAATCCCCTAATCCCCTTAACTCCTCACCCTCCCTATTTTTGAGAGTTTTTGAAAGCCCCTTGGCCGTATCATCGCCCCGCCAAGGGGCTTTTTGCGCCCCTGCGAGGTGAAACCATGAACCCGACTTCCCGCATCCCTGGCTTTTACAACCTGCCTCTGGAAGCCCGCCGCGAGCGCATTGCCGCGATGGGGCTGCTTTCCCCGGAAGAATTTGCCGCCTTAGTGGGCGAACCCGGCCTCACCGCCGCCCAGGCCGACCCGATGATCGAGAACGTCGTCGGCACGTTTGCCCTGCCCCTGGGCGTCGCGCTCAACTTCGTGGTCAACGGCCGCGAGGTGCTGGTGCCTATGGCCATCGAAGAGCCTTCGGTGGTGGCTGCGGCTTCCTACATGGCTAAACTGGCGCGGAAAGGCGGCGGCTTTACCGCCCACACCAGCGCGCCGGAAATGATCGGGCAAATCCAGATTCTGGACGTGGCCGACCCCCACGAAGCGCGGCTGAAAATTCTGGAAGCCCGCGGCGAAATTCTGGAAACCGCTACCGCTATCGACCCGGTGCTTCAGCGCCTGGGCGGCGGCGCGCGCGACCTGGAAGTCCGCATCCTCAACCACCCTGCCTTGGGCGACTTCCTGGTGGTGCATCTGATTTACGACGTGCGCGACGCGATGGGCGCCAACGCGGTCAACACCGCCTGCGAGCGCCTTGCCCCCCGCCTGGAAGCCCTCACCGGTGGGCGGGTGCACCTGCGCATCCTTTCCAACCTGGCCGACCGTCGCATTGCCCGCGCCCGCTGCACCGTGCCGGTGGAAGCCCTGGCCTTCGACGGTTTCCGCGGCGAGGAGGTGCGCGACGGCATCATCGCGGCCTGGGCTTTTGCCGCCGCCGACCCCTACCGTGCCGCAACCCACAACAAGGGCATCATGAACGGCATTGACCCGGTGGTGATTGCCACGGGCAACGATTGGCGCGCGGTGGAAGCCGGCGCGCACGCCTATGCCGCCCGCAGTGGGCGCTACACTTCCCTGAGCACGTGGGGGAAGGACGCCGACGGCAACCTGGTGGGCACGCTGGAACTGCCCTTAGCCGTGGGCATTGTGGGCGGCGCGACCCGGGTGCATCCCGCCGCGCAGGCCGCGCTCAAACTGATGGGCGTGCAGACCGCGGCGCAGTTGGCTGAAATCATCGCCGCGGTGGGGTTGGCGCAGAACCTCGGCGCGCTGCGGGCGTTGGCGACCGAAGGCATCCAGCGCGGGCATATGACCCTGCATGCCCGGCAGGTCGCCATTGCCGCGGGCGCGGAGGGTGAGGAAATCGCCGAAGTCGCCCGCCGCCTGGCCGAGAGCGGCGAAGTGCGCATTGACCGAGCGCAGGAGATTCTGGCGCAAATGCGGAAGTAACCACAGAGGCCACAGAGAAATACAAGAAAACACAGAAAAAAATTCTGTGTTTTCTGTGAAAAATCTGTGCCTTCTGTGGTTTCCTAAGTGATGGAGGAAACGATGACCGAATTGCTACGCCCGGAACGCCCCGTGGGCATCGTGGGCTACGGGGCTTACATCCCCCGCTACCGGCTGCCCGCCCACGAAATTGCCCGCATCTGGACGGAAGGCAAGGGCGGCCTGCCCATCCGCGAGAAGGCCGTGCCCGGCCCCGATGAAGACACCGTAACCATCGCCACTGAAGCGGCGCGCAACGCCCTCGCACGGGCGCAAATCGACCCCGCCGACCTGCGCGCGGTGTGGGTGGGTTCCGAATCCCACCCCTACGCGGTCAAGCCCACCGGCACCATCGTGGCCGAGGCCCTGGGCGCGACGCCCTACACCCAGGCGGGCGACTGGGAATTCGCCTGCAAGGCGGGTACCGAGGCCATGGTGGCTGCCTTCGGGCTGGTGGGTTCCCGCATGGCCGACTACGCCCTGGCCATCGGCGCGGATACCGCCCAGGGGCGCCCCGGCGACGCCTTAGAATACACCGCCGCGGCGGGCGGCGCGGCTTTCGTCGTCGGCCCCGCGGAAAACAGCCTCGCGGTGCTGGAAGCCACCCTTTCCTTCGTCACCGACACCCCTGACTTCTGGCGCCGCGCCCACCAGCACTACCCCGAACACGGCGTGCGCTTCACCGGCGAACCGGCCTACTTCCACCACATCGGCAACGCGGCCCGCGCCTTCATGGAAGCCACCGGCACCACCGCCGCGGACTATGCCTACGCGGTCTTCCACCAGCCCAACGCCAAATTCCCCCAGCGCATCGCCAAATCGCTGGGGTTCACGCCCGAACAAACCGAAGTCGGCCTGCTCTCGCCGGTCATCGGCAACACCTACTCCGGCGCGGCCATCGTGGGGCTGACCGCGATTCTGGATGTGGCCCAGCCCGGCGACCGCATCCTGATGGTGTCCTTCGGCTCGGGGGCGGGTTCCGACGCAATGGCCTTTACCGTCACTGATGCCATTCTGGAACGCCGCCATCTGGCTTCGGCCACCCAGGATTACATCCGCCGCCGCACCGAAATCGACTACGCCACCTACACCCGCTGGCGCGGCAAACTGATTCTCAAATAAAAACCGCAGATTTCACAGATTACGCAGAAAAATCTGTGCAATCTGCGTTATCTGCGGTTTGGTGAACCTGGAGGCAATATGAGCGAAATTGTGATTGCCGGTATCGGCATGACCCCGGTAGGAGAACATTGGGCGACTTCCCTGCGCGAACTGGCGCTGGAAGCCATCGAAAAAGCCCTGCACGAGGCCGAGGGCCTGCGCCCGCAAGCCGTGTTCGTTGCCAACATGCACGCGCCGGTGCTTTCCCGACAGGCCAACATCGGCCCGTTGGTGGCCGATTTTGCCGGTTTCCGCGGGGTGGAAGCCGCCACGATTGAGGCCGGCGGTGCTTCGGGTGGCATGGCGCTGCGCGCCGCGTACCTTGCCGTGGCTTCCGGCGAGGTGGATGTAGCCCTCGCGGTGGGCGTGGAAAAGGCCACCGATCGGGTGGGTGCCAGCGTGGAAAGCGCGGCCGCCACGGTGCTCGACGCGGACTACGAAGCCGAGCAGGGCGTGACGCCTGCGGTGCAGGCTGCGCTCATCATGCAGCACTACATGCAGGAAACCGGCGCACCCCGTGAAGCCTTTGCCGCCTTCCCGCTGCTGGCGCACCAGAACGCGGTGGGCAATCCCTACGCCATGTATCGCAAGGCGGTGAAGGAATCGGTGTACCATCGGGTGACGATGGTCAGCGACCCCCTCAACCTGTTCGACGCCGCACCTCTCGCCGACGGCGCGGCTGCGGTGCTGGTGGCCCGGCGGGATGTGCTGCCCCCCAAGACCGCTCGGCCTTTGGTGAAAATTGCCGGTTTCGGCATTGCCAACGATACCCTGGCCTGGCACGACCGGGACGACCTGCTCGACTTCGCCGCGGTGCGCCGCTCGGTGGAAACCGCCTGTCAGCGCGCCGGCTGCGCCCCCGCTGATGTGGACTTTTTCGAACTCTACGACGCCTTTTCGGTGTACGTGCCCCTGATTCTGGAAGCCGCCGGCTTCGCCCCCCGCGGCGAAGGCTGGAAACTGGGCCAGGGCGATGCCCTCACTTTAGATGGCAGCCTGCCGATTTTGACCATGGGCGGCCTGAAAGCCCGCGGCAACCCTGGTGGTGCGACTGGCCTTTATCAAATCGCCGAAGCCGTGCTGCAACTCCGCGGCCAAGCCGGTGACAACCAGATCCCTCGCGCCCGCCGCGCGTTGGTGCAATCCCTCAGCGGCCCGGCTTCCCTGGCCGTGACCGCTGTGCTGGAAGCGGTTTAGTGGAACCGCGGAGCACGCAGATTACGCATTTTTCGTAATTACCTACCCAGAAGCGTCGCGGTTAGCCTTGGGCCTGTAAATGCTCACCCGGAGAACAGCAAGGACACGGAGAGCACCTCCCTTTGCAAGCGCTTTTTGGAGTGCGGTGCCTTGGCGCCGCTTTGGAAAGCGGCGACTCGTCGCCGCACTCCAAAGAAACACTGCCCACAGAGGCGTTTTGCTACCACGTAGGTAATTACCATTTTTCTGCGCAATCTGTGAAATCTGCGGTTTTGAGAGGTTATGAGAGTTTGGCAGGCACACAATAAGGCTGCCCGAACCCCCGAAAGCAGGAGAGTGTGCGATGGAAATCTCACGCCATTGGCGATTACGCAAGCAGCGCTACGCTCTGGAGGGCGAGGTTTGCCCCCACTGCGGCGCAAAACTGTTCCCCCCGCGGGATGTGTGCCCCCACTGCGGCCTGGAAGCCAAGCAGACTTACACCTTCGTCGGCACCGGCACCGTGGTTTCGTGGACGACCGTGCGCCAACCCCCTGAAGCCTTTGCCGAGCAGGCGCCGTATGTGGTTGCCCTCATCCAACTCGACGAAGGCCCCAAACTCACCGCCCAACTCACCGACCTGGGCGACGTGGAGCCTTACCCGGGAATGCCGGTGGAAATGGTAACCCGCAAATTGCGTAACGACCGGGAAGAACGGGGGTTAATCATCTACGGATACAAGTTCCGCCCTGTGTTGGCGCGCGCCGTGGCGTAAAAAACCTCCATCCATCCAGCGGTTGCCTCCTCGGAAACCCGTTTACACGGCGCTTTCGCCCCCCGCCCCGAAAAGGGGCGGGGCTTTTTTAACCGCCGAGGCGCGAAGAGTAACGCCAAGCGCTAAGGTTTGCAGAGCCCCGGTGCAAAGAGGGGGCGTCAAGGCGTCAAGATGTTATTCAGAGGTTGTCTTCCTGGCAAGTAAAGACGCAAGCAGGCGGGCTTCTTCTTCGGGCGTGTGGACTTCGCCGTCCAGCCAGGCGGCGCGCAGGGCGCGCAGGATGCGCTTGTAGCGCGGGCCGGGAGGCACGCCGCGAGCGCGCAGGGCGTGGCCGTCGGTGTGCGGGCGGATGTGCCGCCACTGCCCGGCGTAGGCGCGTAACACCTTTTGCAGGTCGGCGCTTTCTGCCGCCAGGTAGAGGGCGTACACGGCGGCCAGGGGATGCTCTTCCAGCAGGAAGGTGGCCTGGCTGGGGCGGCCGCGCAGGAGGCCGTCGGCGCGGGCAGCGAGCGCGGCTGCACTTTGCACCACTTCGCGCAGCGCCCGCGGGAAGCCCAGCCGCGCCGCGAGATCGGCCAGGTGTGTGGGAGCAATGGCGTCTGTGCCCATCAGCCAGAGGGCATAGGCCAAGGCTCGCTTCAGTGGAATGCCGCGCAGCCGCGACGGCAGGTCGTCCCACGGCGGCGGGGGTGGCCAGGGGGCTTCCTGGAGGTGAGCGAGGCGCTTTTCGGCAGCGGGCGTCCACCGCAGGCCAGGGTAGATGGCTTCCAGCAGGCCGAGTTGGTCGGCGCGCGCCAGCATGGCCGCCGCGCGTGGCTCGTCCAGCATCGCGTCCAGTTCGTGGCGATTGCGGTCGCCGGAGATTTTGGCGAGCAGGTCGCGGGCATCGTGGAGCAGTTGCAGCGTGCGCGGCTCGATGTGGAAGCCGAAACGCTGCTCGAAGCGCACAGCACGCAGCATACGCGTGGGGTCGTCGACGAAAGAGAGGGAGTGCAGCACGCGGATGATGCCCCGCTGCAGGTCGTCTAAGCCGCCCCAGTAATCGTGCAGTTCGCCGTAGTGCCGCCCGTCCAGCCGGAGGGCAAGGGTGTTGATGGTGAAATCCCGCCGGTGGAGGTCGAGTTTGATGCTGCCGTGGGCCACGGTGGGGAGGGCGGTAGGGCGGGCGTAGAATTCGGTGCGGGCGCTCACCAGGTCGATGCTCGCGGGCAGGTCGGCGGGGTCAAGTTGGGCGTGCGGGCTCAGGGAAGCCAGGGCTGCGGTCAGGGTTTCCCGAATGGGGGCGAGGTGCCATTTGGCGGTGCCGAATTTGCGGTGGGCGGTCACGCGGCCGCCGTACCTGCGGCGCAGGGCGTGGGCGAGGGCAATGGCGTTGCCTTCCACCACGAGGTCGAAATCCAGGCTGGGGCGTTCCAGCAGTAAATCGCGCACGAAGCCGCCGACGATGTAGAGCGCCTGGTGCTGCGCTTCGGCTTCGGCGGCGATGGCTTTGATGAGGGCCAGGCGGGCGGGCGGCAGGGCGCTTTCCAGGCGGGCGGCCAGGTTGTGCAGGCCGGGACGGCGGGGGCGCGGCGCGAGGGTCTTGATGAGGTCGGTACGGGTGACGATGCCGATGATTTCGCCGTCTTCGTCCACCACGGGAATCTGCCCCCAGCCGGTGTCGGTCATGCGTTGTTGCAGGTGGACGACCGAATCTTGCGGGCGGACGGTAACCTCCCCGGCTTCCATGACCCGCCCGACGGGCAGGTGCAGGCCGTGGCCGAGGGCGCGGTCGACGGCGCGGCGGGTAAGCAGGCCGACGACGCGGCCGTTTTCCACCACCGGGTAGCCTTCGTAACCAAAGGTGCGCATCAGGCGGTCGGCTTCTTCAATGGGTGTGTCGGGGGAAAGTACCTGCGGGCGGCGGGACATGATGTCGCCCACGGTGAGGGGCGGGCGCACATGGCGGGGGATGATTTCCCACAGCTGGGCGCGGACGTCTTCCACAGTGGCGCCTTTGACCAGGGCCGCCGCGGCGCGGCGATGCCCCCCGCCGCCAAAGTGCGCCACGATGGCGGGCAGGTCGATGCGGTCGCCGCTGGCGCGGGCCACCATCTGTACCCCTGCTGCCACGCTGACGAGCACGAAAAGCGCATCGGGTTCCAGGGTTTCGTAGAGTTTGTGGGCTAAGGGCGAGATGGCGTCGGTCAGGCCTTCGACTTCGGCGTGGGCCACCGCGATGGCCGCCTCGTGGATGTTGCGGATTTCGGCATTGGCGAGCAGGATGTCGTAGACCACCTGCTGCTGGGGGGTGAGGGGCGGGTTGAGAAATTCGTGCGCCAGGCGCAGCGAAGCGCCCTGTTCCAGCAGGTAGGCCGCGGCGCGCACATCGCGCGGGGTGGTTTCCTCGTAACTCAGGCTGCCGGTGTCTTCGTAGATGCCGAGCAGCAGCAGGGTGGCCTGGATGGGTGTGAGGTGGGGGTGGCGCTCCTGGAGGGCTTCCAGCAGCAGAGTGGTAGTGGCGCCGATCGGCTCGGTGTGGACGCGCCAGTGGTCGGGGAGGTCGGGGCGGCGGGGATGATGGTCGATGACCTGCACTGGCGTTTTTGGGGAAAGCCCGCGCACGGAAGGCAGGGTTTGCGTGTCGACCAGGGTGATGTGCTCGATGGGGTCGCGAGGCAGGTCGTGCCAGGGGGTGAGGGGAAGGTCGGCGCCGTAGAGGGTGAGGAAGCCGCGCACGTTGCGGTTGACGCGCACGGGCAGCGCTGCGATGGCGCGCTCATCCAGCAGGCGGGCGGCCAGCAGGGAGGCGATGGCGTCGAAATCGGCTTGTTCGTGGGTCAGAATCAGGCGCATAGGTCGGATTGTCAGGGGAGGTGTCCTGCCTGAAACGGCGAGGATAGATTGATGGAAGTGCGCCTGGGCAACTTTGGCGCGCTGTTGCTTTCATTATACGGCATGGGAGGAAGGCTTATGCTATACTCTAAATGTCGGGACCGCAAAAAGCGAAATGGTTTGAGGAGGAGCGTGAGATGGGCACGCGCAGAGTGCTTTTAGATATTCCTGAAAAGGTGCTGTTGGCGGAAAAGATGGATGCCGAGGCTTTCGCGCGCGAATTGCGCATGTTGGCGGCGGTCAAGTTATATGAGATGGGGCGCTTGTCTTCGGGGCGTGCTGCCGAATTGGCCGGGGTGCCGCGAGTGGAATTTCTGTTGAGCCTCAATCGGTATCAAGTGTTCCCTTTGCAGGCGGAATTGGAAGCATTGGAGGCCGCGGGTGAGGAAAGCTATCAGTAATACCTCGCCGTTGCTTTACCTTTACCGCATTGGGGTGATAGAGTGGCTGGGGGCATTGTTCGAGGAAGTCTGGGTTCCCGATGCTGTCATCGCGGAATTGGAAGAAGGGCGGCGGCGGGGGTATGACGTCCCGCGGCTGGGTGGTTATTCATGGGTGAAGCGGGTCAACCCTGAGCATCTGCCTGCCGAATGGTTTGCCCTGGATTTAGGGAAAGGGGAGTTGGCTGCTATGGCGTTGGGGTTGGCAAATCCAGAACGGGTGATTCTTTTGGACGATCTGTTAGCTCGTCGGGTGGCCGAGGCGGCGGGGTTGCAGGTGTGGGGGACTTTGCGGGTCTTGTTGGAGGGGAAAAAGGCTGGCCTGGCACCGCTGTTGGCGCCTTACGTGGATCGGTTGGCCGAGGCGGGGATGTGGTTGTCGGCGGATATTCGGCAACGAATTTTGAGGCTGGCGGGGGAAGATGCCTGAAGAGCTTACCGCCCGCGTGCTGGAACGCCGACCAAATCGTAAGCCATTGCCCCCGTGACGCGGACGGGCACCAGTTGCCCTACGGGTAGATCGCTTTCCACCAGCACCAGCCCGTCGATTTCGGGGGCGTCGCGGTAGGTGCGCCCGATGGCAAGGCCGGTTTCTGTATCGTGACCTTCCACCAGCACGTCCAGCACTTTGCCCACCAGGGCCTGGTTGCGTTCCAGCGAAATGGCTTGCTGGGTTGCCATCAGCCGCTCCCAGCGTTCCTGCTTGACTTCCGGCGGGATGGGGTCGCCCAACGGTTCGCTGGGGGTGCCGGGTTCGAAAGAAAACTGGAACGCACCTACATGGTCGAAGCGGATTTCTTCCACGAAATCCAGCAAAGCCTGGAATTCGGCTTCGGTTTCGCCGGGGTAGCCCACGATGAAAGTGGTGCGGAGGGCCACTTCGGGCATGGCGCGGCGCACTTTTTCCAGCGTGCGGTGTACCCAATCCAGGTTGGCGGGGCGCTGCATTCGCCGCAGGGTCGCCGGGTGGGCGTGCTGCAGGGGCATATCCAGGTAAGGGACGATCTGCGGGCGCGTGGCCATGACCTCGATCAGGTGGTCGGTGACATAGCCGGGGAAAGCGTACATCACGCGGATCCACGGAATGTCGGGCACGGCCGCGGTGAGGGCTTCCAGCAGGGAAGCCAGGCCGTCGCGTTCGCCGCGGTCGTGGCCGTAGTCGGTGGTGTCTTGGGCGATGAGGATGATTTCCTGCACACCGGCTTCCTGCAGGGCGCGCGCCTCGGCGAGGATGGCTTCCTGGGGGCGGGAGACTAAGGTGCCTTTGATGAGTGGGATGGCGCAGAAGGCGCACTTGCGGCGGCAGCCGTCGGCAATTTTGAGGTAGGCGCTGCCGCCCTGGCGGGTGACGCGCAGCACGCCACGCTCGTCGCGCCCCACAGTGGGGGCTTCCGGCAGGTGGTAAAGGGGCGTCGGGTGCGGGCCTTCCCGCAGGCGGCGGACGACGTCCACGATGTCCATCCAGCGGCGGGTGCCGAGGATGGCGTCCACGCCGGGCACTTCGCGAGCGACTTCTTCGCCGTAACGCTGCGTCAGGCAGCCCGCGGCAATCAGGAACTGCCCGGGGCGCTTTTGTGTGGCGAATTCGTGTAGCACTTCCAGCGATTCGGCGCGAGAAGCCGCGATGAAGCCGCACGTGTTGACGATGAGGACATCGGCTTCGGCGGGGTTGTCGGTGGGGGTGTAGCCGTCGCGGCGCAGCAGTTGCGCCATGGAATCGGAATCGACGGTGTTTTTGGAACAGCCGAGGGAAGCAATGAGGAAAGTGGGCATGGGGGAGGATAGGAGGGTTAGGGGAGTGGCTGGGCTGTGGCGGTCGGCGAGGGGGTGATGGTCGGTGTGGGTGTGATGGTGGGCGTGGGTGTGATGGTCGGCGTGGGCGAGACGGTTGGGGTGGGTGTCTGCACGCCGGTGATGGTGAAGATGCGGTCCACCACCTGGCCGAAGCGCCCCAACAGCCCCAGGTTTTGCTGGTTGTAAAAAGCCTGCAAAGCCGCACCGTCGCCTGTGAGCACTTCAAGGCGGTTTTGAGCGCGGTAGTTGTACGATGCCCCTGGCACCACAATGCCCTGGAAAACGGTTTCGCCATCGGCGACCACTTTCACCCAGGCACGATGCTGGGCTACAAGATAGACTTGGATGGGGGCGTTGCTTTGGGGTGCAGCAGTGGCAGGGGTGGGGGTTGCCTCGGCAACGGTGCCCAGGCCGCCCGCGGGCGCGGTAGGCGTGGGGGTGGGGCGCGGCAGGGTGGGCGTCAGCGTGGGCGTGGGGAAGAGGATGTCGGCCACTTGCGGCGGGGTGGGGCGAGGCTTTTGGGCGCGTTGCAGCGTCATCACCTGCCAGGCTCCAAAGCCAATGAGGGCGATGGAAAACAGCGCCGCGGCCCATACCAAAAATCGGTCGGCCAGGAAGCCGCGCACGGTGCGCAGCCAAGGCCAATCGGCGCGTACGGTGCGGCGCTGAGGCTGTTGGCGCTGGCGGTGGCGGGCTTGCAAAGCTTCGGCAAAGCGCAGCAAGAGCGGGTCGGGGTCCAGTTGCAGGAAACGGGCATAGTGCAGCAACATGCCGCGGCCCTGCACGGGCGAAGGCAGGTCGTCGAGGCGGCCGTCTTCAATGGCGGCCAGGTAGTGCTGTTTGACGTGGGTGTAGCGCTCGGCCTCTTCGAGCCGCAGCCCCAACCGCTCGCGCTGCTTGCGGAAGGTTGCCCCAATTTCGGCGAAGATGGGCTGCGCCGGGTCGGTATCGGTGGGGGAAGGTGGTGGGCTCGCTGGCGGGGGTGTGGTTTGGCTGGAAGTTGGCGTCGCCGTGGATTGTGGCGGGGCTGTTCCCCCGTTGTCGGCGGCTTCCAGCAAGGCCGCGGTGTCCAGCCCCAGGTAATCGGCATACAAGCGCAGGAAGCCGCGCCCCTGCGCGCGCGAAGGCAACGCATCCCAGCGTTCCTCTTCCAGGGCTTGCAGGTAGTGCGGCTTGATGTGTAGCGCCGCGGCGGCCTGGTCGAGCGTCAGGCCACGCGCCAGGCGCGCTTTGCGCAAGGTCGTACCAACAGGGGACATGGGGGTGGCAAAAACCGGCCTGGGAGCAGGCCGGTTGAAGGGGGCGGGGAGTTACTCGGCGGGGGCAGCCTCGGCAGGCTGTTCGGCTTCGGGGGCTTCGGCAGCCCCTTCGGTCTCGGCAGCCTCGGCGGCTTCGGCAGCGGCTTCTGCCTCGGCTTCGGCAGCCGCCTGGGCTGCAGCCATTTCGCCCACGGCCGGCGGCGTTTCGCCTTCCCGATAGACGATGACCGTCACCTCGGGTACCAGGTCAATCGTCAGCCGGATGGGCACCGTGTATTCGCCCAGGAAGCGAATGGGCTGAATATCGACCTGGCGCTTGAGGATTTGCTGTTCTTTGGGAAGGTCGAGTTTTTCGTTCAGCGCGTCGGCGATGCGTTGGGCATTGACCGAACCATAGAGTTTGCCCTGCTGGCTGGCCTTGACCGCGAAGTAGAGCACGGTTTCGCCGAGTTGTTCAGCCAGGCCGCTGTATTCCTTGTTGAGCGCCTTGCGGTGCTTTTCGGCTTCGGCGCGGATGCGGTCGGCCATCTTCAGCGCGGCGGGCGTGGCAGGGATCGCCAGCCCCTGGGGGATAAGGTAGTTGCGGCCGTAGCCGTTGGCGACTTTCTTCACCTCGCCGGCCCGGCCTAACTTGTAAACATCTTTGAGCAGTAACACCTTCATGGCTTCAAGCCCTTTCTAAGTGGGATCCGCCGTAGCGGGCTTTGGCGAAGGGTACCACGCCAAAGCGGGTGCGATTGTATCAAAAAGGAAGGAAGGCGTCAACGGCGGGTCGAAAGTGAAACGCGCTCAAGCGCCGTGGGGTGCAGGGCTTTGCTGAGGCCATTACGCCGGTGGCGTGAGCCGGGTGCTGCGCAGGGTGTGGGCCGCAAGGGCGGCGCGATCGACGGTAATGCCCAGGCCGGGGCTGTTGGGCACGGCGATGGTGCCATCGGTGTTGAGGGTGAAGCGTTCGCGGGTGATGTCGCGGGCGTAGTAGCGGTCGGTGGCCGAAATGTCGCCCGGCAGGGTAAAGTTGGGCAGGGAAGCCAGAGCGAGGTTGGCCGCGCGGCCAATGCCGGTTTCCAACATGCCACCGCACCACACTGGCACGCCCTGCGCCTGCGCCAGGTTGTGGATGGCGACCGCATTCACCAGGCCGCCGACCCGCCCCTGTTTGATGTTGATCACCCGCGCGGCGTCCATTTCCAGCGCCTGGTGGGCGTGGCGGGGAGTGACGATGGATTCATCCAGGCAAATCGGCGTGCGAAATGCGGCCTGCAGTTTGTGGTGGTCCCACAGGTCGTCTTCGGCAAGCGGCTGCTCGATGAGCAGCAGGTTGAAGTCGTCCAGCGGTTTCAGGGCGCGGGCGGTTTCGAGGGTATAGGCGCTGTTGGCGTCAACCTGGAGGGGCACGTCGGGGAAAGCACGGCGCACGGCGGCCACCTCGCCGACATCGCGGCCGGGCTTGATTTTGATTTTGATGCGGCGGTAGCCCAGGGCGAGGAAGTCGCCGACGCGCTGCACCAGGGCCTCGGTGGAAGGTTGCAGGCCGATGGAAACGCCCACGGGCACGCGTTCCCGCACGCCGCCCAGCAGCGCCTGCAGCGAGCGGCCGGTGCGCTGGCCGTGCAGGTCCCAGAGCGCCATTTCCAAACCGGCTTTTGCCATCGGGTGGCCGCGCACGGCGCGCACCCGCCGCTGGAAGGCTGCGGCCGGGGCTTCGTCGTCGAGCGGGCCTTGAAGCGCCGCGGGGCCGAGGAATTCCTGCAAGATGTGCCACGCGGTGCCGGTGGTTTCGTAGGCGTAGCCCGGATCGCGGTCGGCGGGGCATTCTCCCCAGCCGATGTGCCCGGCTTCGTCTTCGGCTTCGACGATGATGCATTCCCGGTGGGTGATGCGGCCAAAGGAGGTTTCAAAGGGGTGTTGCAGGGGCATCCGGACGCGGTAAAGGGTCAGGCGGGTAAGTTGCATGGCAATCTCTCCAAAGGGTTGAGTTGTGGTTGGTGTTCCCCCAGGGTGTGCGGCCAGAATTTAGGAAAAGCCGTATTGGCTCGGGGGCGGCAGTTGTACGCCCGCGATGGCAAGTTGCCAGATGGCGTGGAAGGCGGCGTCGCGCAACGGGCCGGGGCGGTCGTAGAGGATGTCGTAGATTTCCCGCCCCCACTCTTCGCCGGGGAAGTAGGGGACGCGTGCCAGGGCGGCTTCCTGCTGTTCGGGGGTGCCTTCTTCCACCACGCGGTGCAGCAGGCTGAGGGCCGGTTGGCCAGGCCCCACGCCCATGCCACGCTCGGCGGCAAAGGCCAGCAACCACGGCTCTTCGTGCAGCGGGCGCAGTGGCCGCGGCATGAAGGGGGAGGGGGCTTTGGCCTGCTCCAGCACGGCAGCAGCCGTGTCGCGCACCACCCATTGGCTGTCTTTGACCTGCATTTCTTCCAGGGTTTCGCGCGCCCAGGCTTCAGGCACCCGGGCGAGGCCATACACCGCGGCGCGGCGGAGGCGGAGGTCGTCTTTGTGCCCTGCGGCATCCCGCAGGGTGGGGTAGCCTTCCTCGGGATGGTTGGCGAGGGCTTCGGCGGCGATGCGGCGCTGGGTGTCGTCGCCATCCAGCAGCAGGGCGGCCACGGTTTCCAGGGCTTCAGGGGTGTTGACGGCCACCAGCGCCAGCGCGGCTGCTCGTTGCACCGCGCGGCTGGGGTCGTGCAGCAATCCGGCCAGGGCATTCACGCTTTTGGCGTCCCGCACAGCGCCCGCCCCCAGCGCCCCCAACCAGCGGACGGTGAGGTCGTGGTGCCCCATCAATTTGCGGAAGAGCACCCCCAGCCCTTTTTCGCCTGAGCGGGCAAGGGCGTTGACGGCGCGAGCGCGCAGCACGAGAGCCAGGGATGTGTCGGTGAGCAGCGCGGCCAGGTAACGCAGCACTTCGGCGCGCCAGGCGCTGGTACCGCCATAGGCTAAGGCGCGTCCGGCGGCCAGGGCGTGGGCGTGGGTCACAACGTCGGCTTTTTCCAGCAGGCCGGTCGCGACGGCGCTTCCCCCGCCGGTCGCGGCCAGGAACCCGAGGGCGTCGGTGCGGCCTTCCCACCAATCGCTTTGCAGCAGGTGAATGGCCCCGCCTTCGGCAGCCAGCGCCCGCCCGGCCAGGTAGCCGCGCAGCGTGGGGTGCAGGAAGCCCACCCGGTCGCCGCGGTAGGCCACCAGCACGCCGCTTTCCAGCAGTTGGGGCAGCAGGCGGCGCACTTTGGGCTTTCGCCTGTGGGCAGGGGCCTGCGCGGCCACGGTTTCGGCTGCTTCGTCTTCGGCCTCGTCTTCCGCTTCGGCAGTTTCGGGCTCTTCCGGCAGTTCGGCCAGGGCGCGGGTGCGTTTTCCGGCCGCTTTGGCAGGCACGCTGTCGCCTTCGCTGAGGGTGAGCTGGAGCGCTAACGCTTCCAGCGCCGGCAGGCTGCGCTCGTCTTCCGGCAGGGTGCGCCGCAGGAAGGCTAAGATGGCGTCGCCAAGGCTCGCGCCCAGCGCATCGCCTGCATAGGCTGCCCAGGCTTTCAGGGTGAGTTCCAAGGGATGGTAGGCGGGTGCAAAAGGCAGCAACCACCGGTTGAGCAGCCGCGGGTCGGGCGTGTCAGGGGGCGGGGTGTCTTCGGGGGCGGCGGCTTCCAGTTGCGGGGCAATGAGCGCCTGCCAGGCTTCCCCCCAGCGCTTCAGAAAGGCCGCGGCTTCCTGCGCCGACCACGGGGCTAAAGTCACGGGCTGCAACCCCACCGCCTGCAGGCCATCGTCGTATTCCGGTGAAGCGGCGGCCACCACGCGGATGCGCTTCTGGGCGTGCAGCAGGCGCTTCAGGAAGGCGGCTACGGCGGGCTGGCGGGTGGGTGCCATTTCGTCAGCGCCATCCAGAAGCAAGAGCACCATCCCGCGCGTGAGGGCCCGGTTGAGTTGGGTGCGGAAGCCCTTGTCCATTTTGGGGGGCAGGCCACGGGATGCGGCTTCGGTGAGGACTTCGGTGGGGTCGGCGTCGTCGGGCAGGGGCAGGGGCAAGTCGGCGACGTGCACCAGCACGGGGAAGGCGTTTTGCAGCGCGCCGAGGCGTTGGTCGCGCCGGGCGGCCAGCAGCGCGAGGTAGGCTAAAGCTGTGGATTTGCCTGTGCCGTAACGTCCCAGCAAAAGCAGATACGCCCCGCCCTGCAGGGCGTCTTCCAGCGGCAGGGCGGGGTAGCGGTAGAGGGCAGCCAGTTCAGGGAAGTCGGGGGTGTAGGGCACGGCCACCGCGGCAATGTCGTCGGGGCGGTATTCCCCTTCGGGCACGTAGGCCGGCAGGGGGGCGATGACTTTTGGGGGAATGAGGATGCGTTCCAGGGGGAAGAGGGACGCGGCGAGATGCTGCCCTTGCAGGTGTTGCTCAAGCCAGCGCAGCCAGCGGGAGGCCAGCCGTTCCAGACGAGCACTTTCGCGCTCGGCGCGACGGGCAGCGCGGCGTTGTTGCCAGCCCTGAAGCAAGGGGTGCAGGCGGGTCAGCGCGTACCAGAAAAGGCTGCCCGCCAGCACGCCGGTCCAGAACCAGAAGGGCGAGAAGTCGGGAAGGCGAAAGAAGCGGCTCATGGGATGTAAAGGATGCGCTTGCAGGTGCGGCAGAAGGCCAGTGTGTCAGGGCTGCGGGCGGCGCGCAACAGGTCGGGGGTGAGGGGCGCGCCGCAGGCATCGCAGGCGCCCTCGGTGACCGTGGCAACGGCTAACCCACCGCGGCTTTGGCGCAGGCGTTCGTAAGTGTTCAGCGCGTCACCGGGGAGGGTGGTGGTGAGGTGTTGGCGGCGCTGGTCCAGCGTGGCCAGGCGTTGGCGGTGGGTGGCGAGGTCGCCGTTCCAGCGGGCTTCTTGTTGCAGACGTTCCTCTTGCAGGGCGTTGAGGCGCGTTTCAGCAGCGCGAAAGGCGTTTTCGGCTTCCTCCGCTGCCAGCATGGCTTCCAGTTGTGCGTCTTCTTTCACGGCCAGCAGGCGCTTGAGGGCTTCGGCCTCTCGCTGGAGGTCTTGCAATTCCTTCGGGTTGCGGACCTGCCCACCGTAGAGGGTTTGCTCGGTGCGGCGAATTTTCTGGCGCACGCTTTCGGCTTCCGCCTCTGCGGCGCGAAGGGCCTGGCGGGCGCGCTCTAAAGTGACTTTGGCCGCCGCAACGGCCTGCCCGGCGGCTTCGATGGCGCTGCGGTCGGCCAGACGGGCCTCGAGGGCGCGGATTTCGGCCTGCAACCGATCGCGGCCGGTGTCGATTTCCTGCAGTTGGTGGAGTTGGAAGGCCAGCATATGGGGATTATAGAAGCGATTGGCCGGAAACGCAAGCGCGAGTGCGCTGAAGTCGGCACGGGGGCTGAAATATTGGGCGCGCGGGGGCCTGTTGCGTTCCATCGGGGTTTTGTAGTGCCAGGGTGCGCCTGAGGGGCGCGCAGGGGTTACGCATAGCGCGCCTGCGCCAGACTCCAGAAACGGGTGCCGTAGCGCTCCAGTACCTGCACCTGCCCGCTGGCCTGGAGCGCCTGCAAGGTTTCCTGCACGGCGTCATCGCCCCAGCGGGCCAGGGCGGCTTTGAGTTCGCTTTCCCGCATGGGGTGGCGCGCCAGCACGGCCAGCACCGCGGCCTGGGGGTCGTCGTAGCCGGAAAAATCAAAGGCGCCCCGCGCAGGGTGAACAATTTCGGCGACCTGCCTCAAAATGGCCTCGGCGCGCATCAGCCCTTCGGCGTCGGGCGGCTGCACCCACGGCTCGGCGGGCGGGCGCTCGGGCAGGGTGAGGTGCACCTTGTCGGGGCGAATGCGGGCAATCTGGGCGGCCAGCGCACGCAGGGCCTCCTCGGTGTCGTTCAGGCCGCGGATGAGCATCACCTCCAGCCAATAGCGGCCGCGATACATGGCGCGGAAATCCACCAGGCCCTGCACATAGGTTTCGAAATCGGGTTCCGGCCAGGGGCGGTTGAGGCGGCGGTAGAGGTCAGGGGTGCCCGCGTCGAGGGTGGGCAGCACGGCGTCCGCGGTGGCCAGTTCGGCGCGCACTTCAGGGAGGTAGAGCAGCGAACCGTTGGTGATGACCGCCACCGGGATCTCGGTCATGGCCTTGACCCGCCGGATCATCCAGCCTAAGCGGCTGTGCAGGGTGGTTTCCCCGCTGCCCACAAAGGTCACCCAGTCAATGCGGCCCTGGTAGTGCGCCAGCCGCTCGGCCAGTTCGGCGATGACGGCCTCCGCGGGCACGTATTCCCGCCGCTCGGCCATCAGAGGCACACTGCGCCCCAACTGGCAATACACGCAGTTCCAGTTGCACGTTTTGGGCACCACCGGGTCGATGCCCAGCGATTGCCCCAAACGGCGGGAAGGCACGGGACCGAAGACGTGTTGCATGGGGAAATCTCCTTGGGCCGTCGAATAGTCGGGCAGTCAGGTAGTCGAGTCGTCAGGTCGTGGGGAATGCGGGATTCGGGATGCGTTACCCTGGAAAAAACACAGAAAACTGCTTTGTGTTCTTTGCTTTCTCTGCATCTCTGCGTTAACCAAGCATAGGCGCGGAGTGCGGCGCGCGCCAGTAACAACCCTCACCTGCGAAGAAAAAAGCCCCGGCAATACCGAGGCTTGGGGCAACAAACGGGAAAGCGGCTCACGCCAGCCAGAGGCCGACGGCCATGAGCACCGGCGTGAGCAGGTTGATGAGCACATTGTTGCCCAGGGCAGGCATCAGGTTGGGCAGGTCGTCCGCGTGGCGGAGCGCCTTTTGCGCCGTGGGCACGGCCAAAACCAGCGTCAGCAGGCCCAGCAGGCTCCACGCGGGCAGGTAGCCCAGCGCCACGGCCACCACCGGGCTGAGGTAAGCCAGCGCGAGGAAGGCCACATAGATCTTGGCCGCCGCAGGCCGCCCCAACACGATGGGGTAGTTCCTGCGCCCTACGCTGCGGTCGGCCTCCACATCGGGGAACTGGTTGAGCAGCAGCAGGTCGTTGACCAAAAAGAAAGGCGTCAGGGAAGCCCAAAACGCGGCCCAGTGATAGCCGCCGGTGAGGACGTAATCGGTGCCCATCACCATGAACGTGCCGAAGCCCAGGCCGGGGGCAATCAGGCTGGCGAGGGGGCTTTTGGTCACCCACACGGTGTAGAGGTACACCAGCGCGACGCCGGCCACGCCCAGGGGCAGCAGTCCCCAGCCGCGCACGGCGAGGAAGTAGATACCGATGGCCGCGGTGACGGCTAAGGTGAACAGGCCCCAAAGCAGCGCCTTGCGGGCTTCGGCGGGGTTGGCGGGCAGGGTGCCGCTGCCGCCGCTGAAGGGCGTGCGCTGGGTGCGGGTGTCTAAACCACTGCGGAAGTCGTAGTATTCGTTGAGGGCGTTCACGCTGATATGGGCGGCCAATGCGCCAATCAGCGCGAGCACGAAGTAGAGCCAGTTCACATGGCCGGTTTCCCAATAGGCCGTGCCCAAACCGAGCACGACGCAGGCGGGGGTAAGCAGCAGGAAAGGCAGGCGGGAAACGCCGAGGTAGGTTTTCATGGGGGCCTCCGGGGATAGGGGATGGGGGGATGTAGGGGGTGCGGGATGAGGCAATGGGGCAATTGAGGCAACTGAGGGATTGAGGCAGCTGGGACCGCCCCTCACCCCCCCTCTGACCCGTCCTGAATATAGTTTACACTGACAACAGGTAAACTCACCAAAAAAGGACGGCATATATGGGTACGACCAAAATCAAACGTTACAGTGAAAGTTTCAAGCGCCAGGTTGTACGCGAGTACGAAGAAGGCGCAAACGCCCATTACCTGAAGCAGAAGTATGGGATTGGCGGCTCGACCACCATCAAGCACTGGGTGCAAAAGTACGGCAAAGAGGGCTTCCGCACCGAGCAAGTGCTCATCTGCTCACCAGAAGACCAGCCCACCTTTCAGCAAATGGAGCAACGCATCAAGGAACTCGAAGGGGCGCTCGTCGAGGCGGTGCTGGATGTCAGGATGTTTGAAGCCATCGTGGACGCGGCGAGTAAGCACTTCAACACGCATCTAAAAAAAGCCTTCGGCAACAGGTCATAGCCTGGGTCACAGGGCAATATGGCGTGCCGATTTACCAGGCCTGCCAATGGTTTGGGGTCACGCCTCAGGCCTATTACCAGGCCCAGAAGCGAGGTCTGCGGAAGGAAGCCGAAGCCCAACTGATTCTCGCCTTGGTGCGAGAGATACGGAAACGCCACCCTCGCATGGGCGCTGTAGGCAACGCCTACGACAATGCTCTGGCGGAACGGGTGAACGGCATCCTCAAGACCGAGTATCTTCTGGGCAGTTTGTTTCCAAGCAGAAGCCAGGCCATTGAAACCGTGGCGCAAGCCGTGCATCTTTACAACTTTGAACGACCTCACCTCTCCTTGGGGTACGCTACCCCAGCCCATATATTCGGGTCACTTTGATAGGGAGAGGGGAAGGTTTTGTGTAAACGTATTTCAGGACTTGACCCACAAATCCTAAATCGCAAATCGCAATTCGCAATTTATCACTCCGTGCTCAGCCTCGCCGTCGCGCCGCCGTCTACCACCAGCGGCTGGCCGGTCATGAACGAAGACTGGCTGCCATCGGCGAGGAAGTATACCGCGGCTGCGATTTCCGCGGGCTGGCCGATGCGGCCGTTGACCGTGCGGCGGGCGAGTTCGGCAAGTTGGGCTTCCACTGCGCCGCCGTGCAGGTGCCCGCGCGCCAGCCCCGCCCGCAGCATGGGCGTATCCACCGCGCCGGGGAGCAGGGCGTTGACACGAATGCCGTAGGGCGCCCATTCAATGGCCATCGCGCGGGTAAGCGCGAGCAGGCCGCCCTTGCTGGCCGCGTAGGCGGCAATGTTCGCCGAGGTCGCCACGGCGTGCACCGAGGAAACGTTCACCACTGCGGCACCCTCGCCCGCTTCGGCTGCCGCCCGCAGCAGCGGGAAAAATGCCTTGCTCACCAAAAAAGCCGCCCGCAGGTTGACCGCGTGCACCGCATCCCACTCAGCGAGGGTGGTTTCCAGCAGAGGCTTGGCAACCTGCAGCGCGGCGTTGTTGACCAGCGCATGCAGTTTCGGGAAAGCGGCGCGCACTTCGCCAGCGGCGGCTTCCACCGCGCCGGGGTCGGCAAGGTCTACCCGGGCAAAAATGCCGCCCGCGGGGAAGTCTGCAGGCGCGGGGGCTTTATCCCAGCCAATCACCCGCCAGCCTTCGGCGGCAAAGCGCGCTGCAATAGCGCGGCCAATCCCACCCGCTGCGCCGGTAATCAGCACCACCCGCTCAGCCATGCCTCCCCCTCAGCGGCAGCCAGCGCGGCACGCGGCGCTTGTATTCCCGATACTCGTCGCCAAAGCGGGCTTCCAGTTCGCGCTCTTCCACCAGCACCACATAGGCATGCACCAGCAGCGCGCCCAAAGCCACCAGCAAAAGCATCGCCACCGACCCAACCACCAGCGCCAGACCGGTGTAAATGGTCAGGGTGCCCATGTACATGGCGTTGCGCGTGTAGGCAAAGGGGCCTTCCTGCACCAGGTGCTGCGTGGGCACCAGCGGCGAAGGCGAGCCTTCCCCTTGCGTGTGCTGGTAGTAGATAACCCACAAATCCAGCAGGAAGCCCACCAGCATCAGCACAGCGCCCAACCACAAGGGCCAGCCGAAGGGCGGCAGGGTGGGCAGGTGGCCCCAAATGGTGAGCCAGCCGCTGAACCAAAGGAGGAAAGCAGGCACAATCATCCAGAACAGAATGCCGCTTCCGAGTAAAGCCAGCCAGCGCTGGGCGCGGCCGTGCGGTTTTTGGGCGCGACGAAGCAGGAAATCTTTCATCGTCTATCTCCTTGAATGAGGGAGAGGGAACCACAGATTACACAGATTAGGACAGAAAACACAGAAAAAGTTTCCCTCTGTGTTTTTCTCCAATCGGTGAAAATCTGTGTCAATCGGTGGATTACACCTGGGCGCGCCACTCACCTAAATCATCATGGGGAATGCCCAGCCCCTTCAGCAAATTGCGGATGCTGTTCCAGTGCACGCGTTCCCAGGCGGTGGGGCTGGAATTGGCATTGTGGGGTGCGAGGAGGACGTTGTCCATGCGCTTGAGGGGGCTGTCGGCGGGCAGCGGCTCCACCTCGAACACATCCAGCGCCGCACCGCGAATTTGGCCGCTTTGCAGGGCTTCGATGAGCGCGGCTTCGTCCACCACCGGGCCGCGGGCGGTGTTGATGAGCACCGCGGTGGGCTTTATCAGGGCTAAGGTCTCGCGGTTGATGAGGTGGTAACTGGTGGGGTTGAGGTCGCAGTTCAGGCTGACGAAATCGGCTTCCCGCAGCAGGCGCTCTAAGGGCACCATTTCCACGCCGTATTCGGTGAGGAAGACGTGGTCAACTTCCACGATGTCATTGCCCAGCAGGCGCATCCCGAAAGCGCGGGCGCGGCGCAGCACGGCCTTGCCCACATCGCCCACGCCGATGACGCCCAGGGTGGCTTCGCTGAGGGCAAAGCCGTTGATTTTCTCCCAGCGGCCAGCCTTCATGTGCGCGTCCATCCACGGGATGTTGCGGGCAAAGGCCAACATATAGCCGAGCACGCTATCGGCCACGGGGGTGGTGAAGGCGTTGGGGGTACGCCCCACCATGATGCCGAGTTTGTCGGCGGTGGCCTTATCGATGGAATCGATGCCGGTGCCCCATTTGGAAATCACCTTGAGGCGGGGGGCGCAGGCTTCCAGCACGCGGGCGGTGTAGCGGTCATCGCCGCAAATCGTGCCATCGAACTGCCCGGCATAGCGCAACAGGTCTTCTTCTTCCATGCGCTCGTGGACTTCGGGCACAATCACTTCCAGCCCATAGTGCTCGAACACTAGGCGGAAGCGGTCAACAAAGGGAATCATGTAGGGGGCGGTGAGAAGGATGGTGGGCATGGGAGGCTCCAGAGAATAATGAATCACGAATTGCAAATGATGGAAATCCACCGATGGCGCCGATGGACACCGATACAGGGATGCCCTGATGTTGTGATGCCCTGATGCCCAGTCTGGCATACGGCATCAGGGTGCCGCTTTCCAAAGCGGCAATTCGGCCTGAGCGGAAGCGCCCTCAGGCGCTAAAGTCGAAGGCCAGGCCGCCGCGCGCCCAAAAACGTTTTTTCTTAGCGCATCTGGCGAAACGGCCCGCCGACCAAACGACCACCCGACTACCCGACCCGCCTCCGCATCAGGAACTCGGCGATCTCGAAATCCAGTTCTTCGTCAATATCCCACGCTTCATCGGCGGGAATTTCGAAGAGGTAAGGCCGCTCGCCGATGCGGTTGCGGCGGGCTTCCAGCAGGCGGCGGGTGAAAATATAGATGCAGGAATTTTCCTCGTAGATGGGCGGCAAATCCTGCGTGCGGAGCAAAATGGCGGGGTTGTGGTTGACCGGGCGGGCTAAGGCATCCCAAAGGCGGGTTTGCAGGCGGGTGACGCCGAAGAGGGAATCGTAAGCCGGGGTGTTGGCGAGAAAAGTTTGCACTGCCTGCCGCACGGTTTCCGCCCGCAGCAAGGGGTTGGTGCTGTGGGTTTGCAGGTAAAAGTCGGCTTCCACCTGCGCAGTATCGTGCAGCAGCACCTCGTTCATCGGAATGCGGCCATCGCACAGGTGTTCGGGGCGTTCCAGCACCTGCACCTGAGGGTAGGCTTTCTGCAAGCCTTCCATGATGGTGGGGCTGTCGGTATCCACCACCACCTGAGCGATTTCGGGCACCGCCAGCAGGGTTTCCACAATCCAGGCATAGAGGGGCTTCCCGGCAAACTGGCGGTAATTTTTACCGGGCACCCGCTCGGAATGGTGCCGCATGGGTACAAGCGCAACGATACGAGGGCGAGACATGCCACACTCCAGAAACGAAATCGTGCCCGGCCCGCACCGGGATGCACGGTGTGATAATATCATAAAGTCGCTCGCGGCTCAAAGTGTGTCAAGTATCACTTTCCACCCCGCGGCTTCCTGCCTACAATAGAAGGTGTCAAACTCTCGGACATCCCTGGCTACTCCGTAGCCCTGAAGGAGGCTCACATGCAACCAGATCTGACACAAGAAATTCTGGAACTCGTCCGCCTGACGGCCACCAGCCTGCCCGAAGATGTGGAACGCGCCATCGCCGCAGCCCATGAAAAAGAGGAACCCGGCTCGGTTGCCAAAAGCGTGCTGGACACCATCTTGAAAAACGTCCAGATCGCACGTGAACATTCTACCCCCATCTGCCAGGATACCGGCACCCCGATTTTCTACGTGGACATGCCCGCGGGATGGAGCACCCGGGAAATGCGCCGTCAAATCGAAGCCGCGGTGGCAGAAGCCACCAAACGGGTATATTTGCGCCCCAACGCGGTGAATTCCCTGACCGGCAAGAACACCGGCAACAACATCGGCGATGAATATTTCCCCACCATCCATTTTCACGAGGTGGACGGTGACACCGTGACCATCCGCCTGATGCTGAAGGGCGGCGGCTCCGAGAACGTCTCCACGCAATACAAACTGCCCGATACGCGCCTGCACGCGGGCCGCGACCTGGAAGGCGTTTACAAAGTGGTCATGGATGCTGTTTACAAAGCCCAGGGCAAAGGCTGCGCGCCCGGCTTCCTGGGCGTGGGCATCGGCGGCGATCGCGGCTCTTCGTTCTACGCCGCCAAAGAAGCCCTCTGGCGCACCCTCGATGAGCCCAACCCTGACCCCGACCTGGACGCCCTGGAAAAGCGCATCACCGAAGACGCCAACAAACTTGGCATCGGCCCGATGGGCCTGGGCGGCAAAACCACGGTCATGGCCACCCGCATCAAAGCCATCCACCGTCTGCCGGCGTGCTACTTCGTCTCCATCGCCTACATGTGCTGGGCCTATCGCCGCCACACGCTGATTTACAAGAACGGCAAAGCGGAATACAAATGAAGTCCACAGATTACCCAGATTAGCACAGAAAGAAGCCCTGAGAGAATGCTTCCAACCAATCTGTGTAAATCGCTGAAATCTGTGGATTCCTCCCGAAAATCGCATTCCCTTTTACAGTACAGAGGAAGGTTGCCATGCGCAAAATCACAATTCCGATTGACGATGAAACCATCCGCAGCCTGAAGGCTGGTGATGCCGTACTGCTTTCTGGTGTGATGATGACCGGTCGCGATGCCGTGCACAAGTGGATGATCGACACCTTCATCCGCAAGACGCGCGAGCCTCAGGGCGACGACCTGGAAGTGTACGAAGCCATCAAGAAAATCCTCAACGGCGGCGTTCTCTACCACTGCGGGCCCGTGGTGGCTGGTATCGACACCGGCGACTACAAATTCGTCGCCGCAGGCCCCACCACCAGCATTCGCGAAGAGCCTTACGAAGCCGAAGTTATCAAGCATTTCAACATCAAAGGCGTGATGGGCAAAGGCGGCATGGGGCCCAAAACCCTGCAAGCCTGCCAGGAAGCCCCCGCGGTTTATTTCCACGCGGTGGGCGGTGCGGCTTCCCTCATCGCCCAGAGCGTGCAAAAAGTGCTCGGCGTGTACAAACTGGAATTCGGCGTACCCGAAGCCATGTGGGTCATCGAGGTCAAAGACTTCCCCGCCATTGTCACAATGGACAGCCACGGCAACAGCCTGCACGAAACCGTTGAGGCTGCCGCGGCTGAAAAGTTCAAAGCCTTGCTCGGCGTTTAGCTGTCCCCTCTTCCCTCCCCAAACCGCGGGTTCCCAGCCCGCGGTTTGTTTTTGCCAGTGCTATAATGGCCTCAGCACGATTCTCTACTTCTTCCTGTCAGGAGAGCCGTATGCCCGAAATGATGAAAGCGGTGATCAAAGCCGAGGCCGCCCCCGGCCTGACGCTCACCGAGCGCCCCATTCCCACCATTGGGCCCCACGATGTCCTCGTCAAGGTCAAGGCTGCTTCCATTTGCGGCACCGACCTGCACATCTACCACTGGGACCCGTGGGCCGCTGACCGCATTCACCCCCCGGTGATTACCGGCCACGAAGTTTGCGGCGAAATCGTGGAAACCGGCAGCGAGGTCAGCCATGTCAAGGTTGGCGATTTCGTTTCGCTGGAATCCCACGTCGTTTGCGGCCACTGCCGCTTCTGCCTGACCGGCAACGGCCATCTGTGCGAAAACACCCAACTCATCGGTGTAGACCGCGACGGCGGCTTTGCCGAATACATCGCCATTCCCGCGCAGAATGCCTGGCCCAACCCACCCGACCTGCCGCTGGAAATCGCCGTCCTGATGGAAAACTTCGGCAACGCGGTGCATACCGCCTTTGCCGCCGACGTGCGCGCCAAGAAAGTGCTTGTCACCGGCTGCGGCCCCGTGGGGCTGATGACCATCGCGGTGGCCAAAGCCATCGGGGCGCGCTCGGTGTTCGCCACCGACATCAGCGATTACCGCCTCGACTTCGCCCGCCGCATGGGCGCCGACTACACCTTCAACGTCAAGAACGAAGACATGGTGGCCGAAATTATGGAAATCACCCACGGCGAAGGCGTCGATGTGTGGCTGGAAATGTCGGGTGCGGAAAGCGCCATTGACCAGGGCTTCAGAGTGCTCAAACCCGGCGGCGAAGTGGCCGCCCTCGGGGTGGCCGGGCGCCCCATCCACCTCGATTGGGACCACCACATCGTCTTCAAAGGCGTGACCCTGCACGGCATCACGGGCCGCCGCCTGTGGGAAACCTGGTACCAGGCGCGCGGGCTGGTGTTTTCCGGCGCGGTGGACCTCAGCCAGATGGTCACCCACCGCTTCCGCCTGGAAGACTACGAGCAGGCCTTTGCCACAATGGAATCCGGCCAATCGGGGAAGGTGATGCTGCTGCCATGAAATGGCTCAAGCGCCTGGCGGTATTGGGGACGGTAGCCGGAGTGCTGATAGGCTGTGGGCCCCTTCCGGCCACGGCGCTCCCCCCAGCCACCGCTACCCCCACGGCGACGCCCACCCCCACGGCCACGCCGGTGTGGTTTCCCCCCACGGCTACACCCACACCCTTGCCGCCCACCTCCATTCCCACCCCAACGCCCGCGTTAGCCGCGGGAGCCGGCGCGCCCTTGCTGTCAGCGCCCTTTAGCAGCGGGGCGGGCTGGTTCTCGCCCACTGGCTACGCGGGCCGCTTTGGCGTGGCCGACGGGGTGCTTTCCCTCAGCACCACCCACCCTCGCGCCACCATGCTCGTCCTGGCGCGCAACCTTCAGGCGTTCAACCTCTACCTCTCCGTCACCGCCGAACCCCAGGTATGCCGCGGCAACGACGCTTACGGCGTGGTCGTGCGGGCTTCGGCCAACGGCGGGCGCTATTACCGCCTCGGGCTGACCTGCACCGGCCAGGCCTTCGTCGAAACCGTCGAAGGCGGGCTGCCGGTGCCGCGCGTTACCCCAGAACCCGGCGGCGTGCCGGCAGGCGCACCGTTACAGACCACGCTCAGCGTGCGGGCCGCGGGCCAAACGCTCAATTTTGCCGTCAACGGGCAGGTGCTTTTCACCGTGCGCGACGACCTCCCCCCTTATGGCCGTGAACTCATCGGCTTCTTCGCCCGCGCTGCCAGCACGGAAGGCATGATCGTGACCTTCCGCGACCTGACCGTGCGCCCTGTGTTGCCGCCGCCATAGGCTGTGGTATCATCACCGCATGTTATGCACCGGCATCGATGTCGTTGAAATTCCCCGCTTCAAGCAGGCCCTCGCCCGCCACGGCGAGCGGCTGATGGCGCGGCTTTTCACCCCGCGCGAGCAGGCCGAGTGCCGCGGGCGGGTGCCTTCCCTGGCCGCGCGCTTTGCTGCTAAAGAAGCCGCCGCCAAAGCCCTTGGCACTGGCATCGGCGCCGTCCGCTGGACCGATCTCGAAGTGCTTACCGATGCCCGCGGGGCTCCTTACTTGCACCTGCACGGGGAAGCCCAACGCCAGGCCGAGAGGTTAGGCATCACATCGTGGGCAGTAAGCCTCAGCCACTCTCGCGGCTGCGCGGTGGCCGTGGTGGTAGGCATGTGACCGTTGAAGGCAAAGCGCGTTAGGGTTACAATAGAGCCATGCAAACATCCTGCTGGATAGGAACGCTGTAATGGCACAAAAACGCTGGCCGTGGGAAGCCCAAGGCGTGGTGGTTGCCCGCAAAGAAGCCCAGGCACGCCGCGGCCATCAGGCAAATCGGTGGCTGACCATCTTCCTGCCGCTACTGGTGGCCGGGGTGCTGCTCGCGGCGGTGGCCGTATGGGCCATTGCAGGGGCAGGCCCAGCCACAGTAAGCCGGGCTGCTGATGCGGTCATCATCGGAATGACGCTCATTTGCATGGCTGCTGCGCTTCCGCTTTTGGTGTTGCTGGTAGGGCTGGTGGTGCTCACCGCGCGCGCCCGAGGGCGCCTTCCCGAAGTGACCGTGTGGACCCTACACACACTGCGGACGGTGCGGCAAACGCTCGTCCAGGTGAGCGACCGAACAGCCTCGCCCTTCATTCGCTGGCAGGCCGCGCGCGCAGCCTGGCAGGCAGGATGGCACGCCCTACGCAAAGGAGGCCGTGGATGAACTCGCCGACACCAATGGCAACCCCCGAAACAACCCTACCCGTCGTGCAGGAACCGCAACAAGGCAAGATGATTCTGCTTGGCGCGTTGGTAGGGGCAATGGCCGGGGCCGCGCTGGCCTATGCTTACAGCCGCCGGGGTGGGGCGCGGAAAGTTCGCCTCTCGGCATCCAGCGCCTTCAAAGCGGGCATGCTGCTGCTGGGCACAGCGCGCCAACTGGTCGCGCTGTTAGAAGAGGCGGAAGAAGAAGAGTAGCCCTCCGCAGCCAGACCGCAGCAGAGGGACGCGCCCACGTTTAGCCTTCGCTCCGCAGCACACCGCGCACGATAATGCGTTTGTTGTCAACCATGTAGGGGTAGCAGGAAACCAGCGTCACCGTGGGACGTTGGGTTGGGGCCAGCCATTGGACGTCCGTGGGTTCCACAATGTGTTTTTCGGTGACGATGTAAGTGTAGGCCTTATCACGGGCATAAACAATAATCTCATCCCCCGGTTTGAGACGATTGAGGTCGCGAAACACCTCGCCGTAAATATCATTGTGCCCGGAAAGCACCATATTGCCGCGCTGGCCGGGGTTCGCGCTGCCAATGTGATGCCCCACGCCTTTCTTGAGTTGTTCCCAACCATCGCCTTCCACCACCGGCGCGTCAACGCCCAGCGCCGGAATGCGGATGCGCACGGGTTGGGCAGGGCCAGGGGTGGGCAGCGGCACTGCAGCCAGCGATTGCACCAGCGGGCGCAGGTGTTCGGGAATCTCAGCCTCGTTGAACTGTGCGCCGCCGGGTGCGGTGGGCGGTGTGTGACCGGCAGGAAGCACCACCGCCATCACCAACGGCGTGGGCGTGAGCGTGGGTTGCTGTAAAGCCCCCGCCACCTCACGATTGAGTTGTTGCACCACGCTAACGCCGTTGAGCAGCACGAGGACCAGGCCGATGACCGCCAGCACTTCCACGCCCAGCAAAATTCGGTCAAGCCAGCGCCGGCGCGGGGGCACAGCAGCCGCGCTCTCACTTTCTTCCGCGGAGACGGCAGCCGAGCGCAGGTTTTCCAGCGCGGCATTGTCATCAGGCGCGAGCACAACCGCACGCCCGCTGCGCCGAAAGCGCTCCAGCCGGCTTTGGCGTTCGGCGCGGCGCTTTTCGATCAACAGGCGCTGAAGTTCTTCAACCGAGAGGTCTTCAGGACAACGGCGGCAACCCATAGGGAGATTATACCGCAGCCCGGTTAAAGCAGAATCGGGGCACCGCCTCGTTCCCCCTGGTGCCGCCGATTCCGCCATCGCAGGTCCCCTGCTTCCTGCAGCTGGTACGCTGGGTTGTGATTGTTACGCCCATAGTGTAACGAAAGACCCTTGCCAAAAGTTTGCCATTTGGGCAATTTCGGCGGGGAGAACGTAAAAAGTTCGTTAATATTCCCTTAACGGCAAGTTGAGAAAACCTTGCACGCGGCGCACATCCGTCAACAAAACGCGCCGGGCATTTCGTTGACGTCTGATTTTGGGCGTGATAAAATTGCACCTGCATGGGCGCGTAGCGCAACGGTAGAGCAGTGGCCTTTTAAGCCATTGGTTGCAGGTTCGAATCCTGTCGCGCCCACCAAAACAGCCCCCGTTTGGGGGCTGTTTGCTTTTTGAGCACGAGTTCATCGTTTCCGGGAGCGAGGAACAGGTCTAACTTCCCGACATTTGGGAAAATTGGGACAGCCGTAAAATTGTTTCCCCTTGTGAGGGCCCTGACGGACGGTTCGCAAAACCATCGGCACGTGGCATTTTGGGCATAAAGGCACGCCATCAGCCGTAAATTCTTCGTCGGGAACCGGTTGTCGGGCTGCAGGCGAAGGCAAGGGTTGTTCTCGCAGAGGCAAGTGCGGGGAAAGGCGAGCAATGATACTTTGTGAACTGTAGCCTTTTCGCACAGGGAAACGTACCAATGGCAGCCCGGCGGCCTGGAAGGCTTCATCGACAAACACGTCGCGCGCTTGCCTGTCAGGGCGCTGGTGACTGGCGTCATCCAGTTCGATACCAACCAATGGGCGCATCGTGCGGCTGTGAAGGATGAGGAAATCCACATGCCTTTGAGCGATTTTGTTAAAGTATGAGAAATACATTTTGTTTGAGCGTCCACCGGGCACGAAGGAAATATCGGCCAGACGTACTTTAGCCATCACCGTAAAGCGCTCATCGAGAACCTGTGTGAGTACTTTGTAGAAGGAATGCTCCGCGGGAGATACAAAATCATCTCGTAGTTTGTAAGGTAGCGTATCTTCTTCAAAGATTTCTTCCTTTAGAGCAACGGGATGACTCGCCGGCGCAGATTTTAGAAAAGGCAGCAACACACTCAGGCAGCCAGAAGATTTTTCACTCATTGTAGCCTCTCTGATGGATTTACCCCGCAAACGCGGGAATTTCTTCTTCTCCCTGCGGCGTTTCCACCACATAGTGCGGCACCCACGCCACGCCAAAGAGTTCCACCAGCACATCTTTCTTGTACGGCCGCACGGGGATTTCTTCTACCTCCTCCACCACATCGGCCCACTTGCGGCGGACGTCTTCCAGTGCGGCTTCCTTTTCCTTCTCCAACTCAGCAATCTGTTGCTTGTAATCGGCGATCGCGGCTTCCGATTCCTCAATGTCGGCTTTGGCTTTTTCGGTGAGGCGATGTTTGGTGAGCGAGGTGCTCATCCGCCGCCGCCGCCCCATGAACAGGCTCAGGACGTTTTCGGCATGGGTGCCGAGTTCTTCCATCTTGCGCTGCTGATATTCTTCCTCGTCCTCGGCCAGTTCCCGCTCTTCACGCGCCAGCCGCTCTTTCAGGCGCTCGATCTTGCGGTCGTATTTGGCCGCGATTTTGTCCAGTTCGGCCTGCATTTTTTCGCGGGCGGCTTCGGTGCACATCCGCCGGAAGTCGGCCTGGGAAACCTCCGGCCCGGCGTACACTTTCAGGGCTTCGTTGGCACGGATGGTCACTTCGGTTTCCCGATAGACGAAGTCGGCAAAGTCGCGGCGCAGGGCTTTCAGGGCCTTGGCGTCGGTCAGGGGGGCTTCCAGGGGCAGGAACGCGGCGTTGGGCAGCGGGGCGCGGTCGAAGCGGCGGTCGTCGACGGGGTGCTCCAGCAGGAAATCTTCCCAGCGCACCACGCCAGAACGCGCAATCTCGTGCACGAGGGCGGTGCGGGCAATTTCGGAATTCAAGCGATACTTGCGCTGGGTGAGCCGCACCCGCGCCTGCGCCAGCAGCACCGGGCGGTAACGCACGCCGCGGGCCTGGGCGTCGGGGGGAAGGTGGGCGCCCGCGGCCTGGATGGCTTCCGAAAGGGTGAGGTTCTGGGGCAGGAAGTATTCCGCCACGCCGCGGGGCACCGCGGGGCGGGTCGTCGTGCCCGTTTTAGGGGAAGCCGCCGTGGGCGGGGCAGCGGGCTTTTGGGCCGCGGCAGGTGTTTGGGGCGCGGCGGGGGCGGCTTCCTGCACCGGGGCGGCCTCGGCGCCCGCCAAGCGGTTGAGCGCCGGAATCTGGGCGCGAGTGAGGGGGCCGGGCAGGTAGTTCATCGCCCAGCGGGTGTGGAAGACCACCGGCTCGCTTTCGTGCACATTGTGCAGCAGGAAAACCCGCTTCCGCAGGCTGGAAATCAGGCGGTCGTAGGTTTGCCGGTCCACGCCGGGGGAAGCCCCCTGCAGCCCGTCGAGCAGGCGCTGCTTGTCGCGGTCGGTTTGCAGTTTGCCAATCGCCCACGTGCCCATGTTGGAAAGCGCCTTGTAGTCCACATCCACCGGATTTTGGGTAACCAGCACCAGCCCAAGGCCGAAGGCGCGCGCCTGCTTGAGCATCCGCAGCATGGGCTGTTTGGAAGGCGGGTTGGCGGTGGGCGGCAGGTAGCCGTAGATTTCGTCGAAGTAGAGGATGGCGCGCAGCGCGTCGGAGCCGGGCTGGGTGCGCATCCAGGTTTCCACCGCCGCGAAGAGCAGGGTGACGAAGAACATGCGCTCCTGGTCGCTGAGGTGGGCGAGGTAGAACACGCTGTGCCGCGGCTTGCCGTCGGGGGCGAAGAGCAGGCTGGGGATGTCTAAGGGCTGGCCGGTGAGCCAGGTCTGGAAAGTGGGCGCGGCCAGGATGTTGTTGAGCAGCATGGCCAGTTCGGCGCGTTCCTGCGCGGGGAAGAAGGTTTCCAGGTCGAACACGCCGAGTTTCTCGAAGGGCGGGTTCTGGGTTTGCAAAATCAGTTCGGCTAAGGTCAGGTCTTTGCCCTGCTGCCAGGCGCGCTGGAAGATGTTGCTCAGCAAGATGTGTTCGCGCGAGCGCACCGGGTCGACGTCGTCCATCCCCACCAGGCCGAGCAGCGCGGTGACGGTGCCCTGGATTTTTTCCAGCAGCAGTTCGCGGTTGCCTTCCCAGGGGATGTCGGGGGCTTTGAGGGAGGCCAGGATGGAAATGGGGATGCCCGCGTCGGAGCCGGGGGTGTAGACGGCGAAGTGGGCGGCCTCGGTGAGGGCGCGGATGCGGTCGGGGCCGATGCCCCACTTGGCGAGGCCGTTGCGCCACAGGTCGGCGGTGGCCTGGGCAACCTCGGCCACGGATTTGCCCGCGCGGCGGGCTTCGTCGGGGTTGATCCACGGCGCGAAGTCTTCGGGCCGCAGTTCGGGGAAGTGCAGCAGCGCGTTGGTGATGTCGCCTTTGGGGTCGATCAGCAGCGCGGGGATGCCCTGCAGGGCGGCCTCTTCCAGCAGGTCAATGCACAGGCCAGTTTTGCCGCTGCCGGTCATACCGACGACAAACGCGTGGGTGGTCAGGTCGTCGGGGTCGTAGAGCACCGGCTGGTCGGTGACTTTGCCTGCTTTCAGGTCGTAGAGGTTGCCTAAGTAAAACTTGCCGTGGGTATCGAGCATAATTTCCTCCAAATGAAACCGCAGATTTCACAGATTACGCAGAAAAAATCTGTGTCATCTGCGTAATCTGCGGTTCTTTTACGGCCGCGCGCCCAAGAATTTTAGCGCGTATTTGGCGTCTTCGTAGTGCGGGTTGGCTTCCAGCGCGGCGCGAAATTCATCGATGGCTTCCCGTTTTTTGCCTAAGCGGTAGAGTGCCCAGCCGCGCCAGAGATGGGCTTCCTCGGAATTGGGCGTGATTTGGAGCGCGTAGTCGGTCAGCGAGAGCAGGTCGTCGAAGCGGGCGGTGTGGAAATAGGCAATGAAGGGGCCAAACTGATAGCGCAGGAAACGCTGGGGCAGGCCGATTTTGAGGGCTTTGTCGTAAGCCATCGCAGCCTCGCCGTAGCGTTCAAAGTAAAGCAGGTTGGTGCCCAGGTTGAACCACGCGTAGGCATCGTTGGGGTTTTCTTGTGTGGCCTGCTGCATGGCTTTGAGTGCCTTGCGGCGGTTGACGTCGGTGTTCCAGTCCTCGCCGAGCAGCGCCTTGACCGCATCGGTACGGGTGTTGGGGAAGACAAGGATATAGACGAAGTTGAAGGCTTCCCAATTACTGCGCAGGGTGGCGTAAGGCACGCGGCGGTTGGGGCCGCGGAACGAATCCTGGGTGATGAATTCCTGTGCGCTATCGTCGTAACCGGTGATGAGCAGGTAATGCGCTGCCCAGCGGTCGTCGTTGGGCCAGTATTGCTCTTCGAACATCATGCTTTCTTCAATCATCACCGGCATCCCGGAAGCCAGGAAGCGCTTCAGGGTTTCCAGATTGCCGCCCACGCGGTAAATTGCGCTGAAGCCCTTGATGCGGTTGTTCACAAACCCCGCCAGTTCTTCCACATTCACATTGCGGTCGCCGCGCTTGGGCTTGACCACCCGCGAAATGTCATACTGGTCGCCATCCCACCCCCACCAGCGCAGGTAGAGGGCCAGGGTGGTGGGGCCGCAGTTGTTCCAGTCCTGCGATTCCCACTTGGGGGGCTTGAGGAGCACCTGCGGCGGCAGCGGCGTGGGGGAAGGCGTGGGCGTGGCCGTGGGGCCGGGGGTGGGCGTTGGCGCAGGGGAAGGCACCAGGGTGGGCGTGGCCGTCGCCGGATTCCCGGCAGGCGTCACCGGCCTGGGTGTGGGCGGCTGCGCCGCCACCGGATGCAGCCGCATGCGCAGCGTGGTTTCCAGGGCATCCACCCGCCAGGCAAGGCGGCGGTTGATTGGAGGCAGAAAGTACAGACCAACCAGCACAAGCAGGGCGCTGAGCACCCCCAGCAGGTAGGCTCGAATGGGGGTTTTCATGGCTTTATGGTATCCTTAATGGACAGATTTTACCACCTTTGGAAAAGGAACATGCGCTATTACATTTGGACCATTGGCTGTCAGATGAACGTTGCCGACTCCCACCGCGTGGCCTCGGCGCTGGAAAAACTGGGCTATCGGGAAGCCGCCAGTGCGGAGGAAGCCGACGTGGTGGTGCTCAACACCTGTGCGGTGCGCCAAAGTGCAGAAGACAAGGCTTACGGGCGGCTGATGTCGCTCAAATCGCTGAAACGCAAACGCCCCCACATGGTCATCAACATGATGGGCTGCGTGGTCGGTCTCAAGGGGCACGACCGACTGAAACAGCGCTTCCCCTTCGTGGATGTGTTCTCGCCGCCTTCCGACCCCGGCCCGCTGCTTTCGCTGCTTGCGCAACGCGAGCACAAGCAAATGGAAGAAGCCGAAACCGCCCGCCGCTTCGCGCTGCAGGATGGTGACCTGGTGCTGCCGCGTTCCCTGCGGGGACGGCTGGTGAGCGAACACGTGCCCGTGGTGCTGGGTTGCTCCCACGCCTGCACCTACTGCGTGATTCCCTACCGCCGCGGCGTGGAACGCAGCCGCCCGCCCGAAGTCATTTTGGCCGAGGTGCGCTCGCTGGCTGCCCAGGGCGTGAAGGAGGTCACCCTGTTGGGGCAAATCGTCGACCGCTACGGCAAAGACCTGGAAGGCGTGAACCTGGCGTGGCTGCTGCGCCGCGTGCACGAAGTGGAAGGCATCGAGCGCATCCGCTTTTTGACCTCGCATCCGCTGTGGATGACCGACGAATTGCTGGAAGCCGTGGCCGAACTGCCGAAGGTGATGCCGCACATTGAGGTGCCGGTGCAGGCAGGCGACGACGAAGTGCTTGCCAACATGCGCCGCGGCTACACCGCCGAAGACTACCGCCGCCTGGTGGAAAAAATCCGCGCCACCATCCCCGGCGTGGCGATTGCCACCGACGTGATCGTGGGCTTCCCGGGCGAAACCGCCGGGCAATTCCAGCGCACCTACGACCTGCTGGCTGAGTTGAAACTGGATGTAGTGCACCTGGCACGCTATTCCGAGCGGCCGGGCACGGTGGCGGCGCGCAAAATGCGCGACGACGTGCCCGAAGAAGAGAAAATGCGCCGCTTCCGCCTCATCGAAGAACTGCAGGAAGGCATCAGCGCGGAAATCAACCGCCGCTATTTGGGCGAAAAGGTGCCGGTGCTGTTCGAAGAAAAAGTCAAAGGCCGCTGGCGCGGCCGCACGCCCACCAACAAACTGGTCTTCGTGGATAGCGAAGACGACCTGCGGGGACGCGTCGAAGACGTGCTGATTACCTGGACAGGGCCGTGGTCGCTGCTGGGGCGGCTGGCCGAAGAAGTCGCGCGGCCCGCGGCGGCGTCTGCGGCTTTGAGAAAATAGGCCGCGGATAGCGCGGATTGTGGGGGGGTGCACACGGATTTTTAGGGCGCCAAGGCCGCCAAGATAACGCCAAGAGCGCCAAGGATGTTAAACGCAAAGGCGCGGAGGAAGCAAAGAACGCAAAGGGAACATCCCCAAATACTCCAACACCCCAATCCCCCCGTGCCTCTGTGGGTGTTTTTCTGCTAAACCTGTGAGGTGCGTTGTGGGGCGGGACGCCATCCCGCCCTACGGGGCAGCAAAGAAATTTAGAGGAGGGAGGGGCCAATGAAAACCTGGCAAAGGGTGTTCGCACTGCTGGCACTCGCGGTTGCGGGGGCTGCATGTGGCGGCGCTCCCGCTTCGCCCACGCCGACGGCTGCTCGCTTCCCCACGGCGACGCTTGTCCCGCCCACAGCAACCGTGGCCCCCACCCGCACACCGCAGCCATCGCCGATGCCTTCGTCCACGCCGGTGGCTTTGGGCGAGCCTTACACCCACCCCGCCGGCCTTTTCACCACACGCCCGCCCCTTGGCTGGGAAGTGGCCGACGAAGAGGACGCGTGGACTTCTTTCACGCCCTCCGAGGGCGGCGAATGGACTTTTTTCACGATCACCGCCCTCAACACGGCTGTGCCACTGCCCGAGGAAAGCCTGCAGCGCTTGGTGGCAGGCTACCTGCAAACGTACGCTGTGGAAGTCGAACCTGTGGAAACGAAGACGGGGGAACATACCGTTTATGTGCATCAACACTGGAAAACGGACGAAGGAGTCATGGATTACCGTTTGCTTGCACGGCAAGACGGCGCGGCGGCGCTGCTCATTGAGTTGAGCGTGCCCATCGAGGAGGCTTCCCAGGCCAGGGCCTGGTGGGGAGCGCTGGTGCCGCAGGTATCCGGTAACCGCAGCCTCATTGAAGATAAGCCGCCCTACAATGCCTTGCGGGCTTTCTCGTGTTACGACGATTTCTGTTCGCTCGATGCACCGGTAGGCTGGTATCGCACGGTGACAAAGCACGACATGGCAGTAGCCTACCGCCTGGAATCCCCCGACGGGCGGGCTTTCATCGAGACCGTGGTGGATGAGACCGGCGCCGACCTTTCATCACAGGCGGCTCGCAAAGCCGCGTGGCGGCTGGTGCGCCAGTTCGATGCCGACGATGCGCAGGAACTCCCCGGCAGGGCTGCCGGAAGCCAGTTTTTCGGTGAGGCTGAGGCCGATGAGGAAGCTAACGGTGATGGCGGGGACTTTGCGTGGGCTTCCCAACGCTTAGGGATGGAAGGGAAAACCCACTACGATGTTTGTCAGGGGCAAACGTTGGTGCTGCTGAATTTTGTCGCCACGGATGACGCCCGGACGGCCTACGAGAACATCTGGGATACCGCCCTGGGTTCCTACGAAATCCCCTGGTGGGAGCAGCCGTAAAGCATACGCTGGCGCGCCGGGAAAGCCCACCACAGACACCATGCTATCTATGCAAACGCCCTTTCCTTCAAACCGCCCGCCGATGGCCGAATGGCAAACGAGCAGGCCAAAGTGGCGGGAAGGGCGAAGCCACACCTCTGCAATTGCAGGCACCTGCTGCCTTTTGTCAGCCAACGAGGTGAAGGGGTAAGGGGAAAGCGTAAGGGTATAATTGAGACAACATTATGGCTGTAAGGAGGCCACCGTGCGTTTTGACGACCTGAACTGGATGGACATAGAACACTACCTCGAGCACGATGACCGCTTGATGGTGGTGTTGGGCGCTTGTGAACAACACGCCTATTTGAGCCTGACCACCGATGTCAAAGTGCCCCTGGCGCTGGCCGACGCCGCCAGCCGTCGCACGGGGGTGCTGGTTGCCCCGCCCCTCAACTTCGGCGCGTCGCCCTATTTTCTCGCCTACCCCGGCACCATCAGCCTGCGCCTCAGCACCCTGCTGGATGTGGTAGAAGACATGGTGCGCTCGGTGCACGGCTACGGCTTTCGCCGCCTGCTCTTCCTCAACGGCCACGGGGGGAACATTCCAGTACGGGGGCGCCTTTACGAACTGGCTTCCCAACTGCCCGACCTGCGCATCGCATGGTACGACTGGTGGCTTTCCGACACCGTCAAGCGAGTGGCCGAAAAGCATGGCCTGCAACCCGCCCATGCCAACTGGCTGGAAGCCTTCCCCTTCACCATCGTAGGCGAGATGCCGGAAGAATACAAAGCGCCGCCCAAAGTGCCGGGTTTGCTCGGCGCGCAGGAAGCCCGCAAAGTGTATGGCGACGGCTCGTTTGGCGGGCCGTATCGCGCTCCTGAAGCCGTGATGGATGAGTTGTTTCGCGAGGCGTTAGAAGACGTGCTCAACCTGTTGCAATTTGATGCGTAAGGTGAGCGGCGTAAGCCGCTCGGGTGCCCCATGGCGTCGGTGCTTCCGCTCGACGAATTGACGCGTGTCTTGACCCGAAGCGCGGGGGAGGAAATCTTACAACGGGTGCTGCAACGCGGCGCGCCCGTGGCGGTCCTTTTCGTTGACATTGACCATTTCAAAAGCATCAACGACGCCTTTGGGCACGAAGTGGGCGACCACGCCTTGCAATTCGTGGCCGAGCGCCTGCGAGCAGTGGTCGGCCAACAGGGGCACGTCGCCCGCTATGGCGGCGACGAGTTCTTCATCGTCCTGCCCCAAGCCGATGAGATCATGGGGCGCACCATCGGCGAGCAACTGCTGGAAGACCTGGGCGGGCGGGTCGTTTCGCCGGCCTACCCTTTGCATTTGCGGCTGAGCATCGGCATGGCATTGGGGCCGCGCGACGGCACCACCCCTGCCGTCCTGCTGCGCACCGCCGACCGGCGGCACTACTTCGCTAAACATGCCGGGGGGCACTGCCTGGTAGCCACCGACCGGCGGGCTACGGGAGAACTAGTAGCCGTGCCGCGCCGCCCCATTGGGCAACGTCAGCAATTGGCCTTGCTCTACACCCGCCTGGAAGAACTATTGCACCATAGCAGTGGCGTCATTCGAGTGCAAGCGCCGCCCTATGGCGGGGCAGACAACTTCCTTCGCATTGCCCAAGACATCAGCCGCCTGCAAGGCTACCTCGTTGTCCCCGTCGAGGCCACACCCCCTCGCCATTTACGCTACCTCGGCGCGCTCAGCCACGCCGTGGCCCACGCCCTCAGCCAGCAAGGGGAAAGCATCCCACCGCTGGAAACCCCCGCCCAGCTCTTGCGCGCCCTGAAGCACCTGCTGCAGGTCGCCCAACCAGCCAAAGGGCTGCTGTTGACCATCACCAACGCCGCCTGGCTGGATGAAGCCAGTGTGCAGGTAGTCCAGCACCTCTTGCGTCTGCCAGAAGGCTTTGAACACGTCGGTCTGGTCTATGCTGCGGTAGGAAACGCCCAAACGCGCTTCCGGGCGCCCATGTATGCCAACATCACCCTGCCGCCGCTCGACCGACACGAAGTCAAAGCCTGGATCCGGCACGCTCTGCGGTGGGAACCTCCTGAAGTGCTGGCGCGCTGGGTTTGGGAGCAAACAGAAGGGCTACCCGAAAAAATCCACCAAACACTGGCTGCGCTGGTGCACCGCGGCTACCTGCAGCCACAGCCGGAAGGCTGGCGCTGGCAACTGCCCACCGACTGGGATCCCCCCACACCCAACCACGCCGATCCTGCCCAAATCGGGGTGCCTTCTGACCTGCCTCTGCTGTTCGGGCGCAATCGCGAACTCTGGACCCTGCAAGAAGCCGTCAAAAAATTCCCCCTGGTGACGGTAAGCGGCGCGGGGGGCGTCGGCAAAAGCCGCTTGCTGCAACAACTGGCGCTGGAAAGCCACAAGCACTTTCCGGATGGCGTGCGCTACATCGCGCTGGAAGGCGTAAGCGGCGACCGCCTGGCCGCTGCCCTGGCGCGCGGCTTACGGATTCCCCTGCAAATGCGCGGCGAGATCTTCCCGCAAATTACCCAGCACCTCCAAAGCCGCCGCATGTTGCTGGTGCTGGACGGGGTAGCCGCTGCACCAGAAGCCACCATGCTGCTGAGCCGTTTAGCCAATGCCGTGCCCCAAAACCGGATGGTGGTGGGTACCCTGTGGCAATTGCACCTGCCCACCGAGCACGTCATCCGCCTGGCAGGGCTGGAAACGAGCGAAGAAGAGGGAACTTCGCCAGCCGCGCATCTCTTCTTCCACATCGCGCGCCGCAGCGGCGGGGGGCAGCATTGCGGCGAAGGGCGCGGGCGTGAAGAAGTCGAAGAAATTTGCCGCTGGGCTGAAGGCTCGCCCATGGCCGTGCGCATTCTGGCCTCATGGTGCAACACCCTCACGCCCGCGCAAATTCTGGAATCGCTAAGCCATGTCAAAACCCGCACCAACCCCCTGGAAGCCGCGCTGGATGCCTTTTGGGGGGCGCTCTCGCCCGATGAGCGCCGTCGTTTGGCGCTGTTAGCCTTGTTTGAAGGGGCCTTCCCCCTGGCCGCCGCGCGCGAAGTGGCCGACGCCTCGCTTTTCTTCCTTGACGCGTTGGCCGCCAAAACCTATCTTTCCCGGCGCGGAGGGGGGCGGTTTTACCTGCACCCCCTTTTGCAGCAATATGCCCGTGTGCGCCTGCAGGC
The DNA here is from genome assembly GCA_011322445.1 of Chloroflexota bacterium. Taxonomy (NCBI): domain Bacteria; kingdom Bacillati; phylum Chloroflexota; species Chloroflexota bacterium. Next base: position 50,422 of record DRMV01000011.1, read on the forward strand.
TTTCCCCGACGACGTGACTCGCGCCCAGCGGCAACACGCCTTCTGGTATCTGCAACGCCTGCCCGAAACCGCCGGAGCCCACACCGAAGCCGAGCGCTGGGGCTTCCTGGCTTCCGAAGACGACATCCCCGACATCACCAAAGCCTGGCGTTGGGCACTTCACCACCGGGAAGCCGCGCTGCTGGCAGAGGCTGCCCCGTGGGTGTTCCCCTCCCTGGGGGAACTGAACCAGTTTGCCGAAACCTTCGCGCTGGTGGATGAAAGCGTGGCCCACCTGCGGCGGTGGGAAACGCGACAACGCGACCGGGATTACTTCCGGCTTCGGGCCTACCTCGAGGTGGTGCGGGCCGAGTTCTATTACCACTTCGGCGACTACCAAGAAGCGTTGCACATCCTCCGGCGAGTCTACCGGCGGCAATTCCCCTCCCTCCCGCCGCTGCACCAGGCCCACGTGACCTCCGTTCTGGGGCGCGTCCACAGCGCCCTGGGCGACTACGCCGCGGCGGTATCCTTCATGGAACACGCCTATCAGGTTTACCAGCAAGAAGACATCGCCCCGCTGCTGCTTTCGCTGCTCAACGCCATTGGCGTCGCGGCCTACGGTCAGGGCGACCTGACCGCAGCCGAGCATTTCTTTGGGAAGGCGCTGGCGCTCAGCCGAGAGCAAAAGAAGCCTCGCGCGGTGGCGGCGCTGCTCAACAATTTGGGCAACATCGCCTGGCAACGCGGCCGCCACGAGCAGGCCGAACAAATGCTCCACGAAGCACTGCGCCTGCTAAAAGGGGAAGACCCACCCAGCCTGAAAGCCTCGGTGCTGGACAGCGTCGCGCGGGTGGAAAGCGCACAAGGGGCTTACCAGCGGGCCCTCAACCACCTCAACGAAGCCATCTCGCTTTCCCGACGCATCAGCGCCTGGCCGAACGCGCTGGTTGCCATGAGCACCGTCGCCCAGGTGTGGGCAGAAATCGGGCACGCCAAAGAGGCGGCCGATTTGCTCGCCACCATTACCCGCTGCCAGGAACTGCCCCATTACGACTATGCCCAGGTGCAAGCAATCATGCAGCGCCTGCCGGAAGGCAACCCCTTGGCGCTTTCCGACGTCGACGCATTGACCCAGTATGTGCTCCACCAAAACCGCTTGTGGGGCATGGAATTGAGCCATGCCCCACAAGCAGATCCTTCTCCAGGAGGTTCACCATGAAAAAGCAAATCATCACCACCGACAAAGCGCCCAAGGCCATTGGGCCATATTCCGCCGCGGTGCGCGTTGGCGACTTCGTGTACACCGCCGGGCAAATTGGCATCGACCCGGCGACAGGCGAAGTGGTCTCCGGCGGCATCGAAGCCGAAACGCGCCAGGCGTTGACCAACCTCAAGCACATTCTGGAAGCCGCAGGGGCCTCGCTGGATAGCGTGGTCAAAACCACGGTCTTCCTGCGCGATATCAACGACTTCGCCCGCATGAACGCCGTTTACGCCGAATTCTTCACCGCCAACCCGCCGGCGCGCTCGGCGGTGCAGGCTGCCGCGCTGCCCAAAGGCGTCGCGGTGGAAATCGAAGCCGTGGCCTTCGTGGAGGGCTGAATTGTCCACCGACCGCCCGCTCGTGCTTGTGGTGGATGACGAACCGCACATCGTCCAGCTCACCCGCATGTATCTGGAGCGGGAAGGCTATCGTGTGCACAGCGTGGGCGATGGCGAGGCTGCCCTGGCCGCGGTGGCTTCCCTGCACCCCGAGGCCATTGTGCTCGACATCATGCTGCCCAAACTGGACGGGCTGGAAGTCGTCCGCCGGCTGCGCGCCGACGAGGACCCAGTGCCCATCATCATGCTTACCGCCCGCGACGACGATTACGACAAAATCCTTGGACTGGAACTCGGCGCGGACGACTACCTGACCAAACCCTTCAACCCACGGGAACTGGTCGCGCGGGTCAAGGCGCTGCTGCGCCGGCAGGAACGCTTTGCCGCGCAGGCGGCGGCGCAGCCCAGGCCCGTGCGCCTTGGCAACACCGAAATTGACCCTGCGGCGCGAGAAGTGCGGGTTGCCGGTCGCGAAGTGCCCTTGCGCGCCCAGGAATTTGAACTGCTGTGGGTCTTCGTGCAGCACCGCGGCATGGTGCTCAGCCGCGAGCAGTTGCTGCGGCTGGCCTGGGGCTACGACTACGTCGGCCAAACGCGCACGGTGGATGTGCACATCGCCCAGTTGCGCAAGAAACTGGGCGAAAGTGACCTCAAGATCGAAACCGTAACCGGCGTGGGCTACAAACTGGCGGTGTAAATGCTTCATTCCCTACGGGCACGTTTGCTGTTGACCTACCTTGCCATCATTGCCGTGGTGCTGGGGGTCGTTGCGGCAGCCCTGGCAGTGCTGATTATCCGCAACCCGGCCATCTACCGGCGGGTGTACACCCGCCAGGCGCTGGCCCTGCAAATTGCGCGGCGGCGGCTGGAATCTGGCCCCGTGGAAGAGCCTGCGCTGGCCTGGCGCGAAGCCGTCCGCATCGCCGAAGTGTTGCAGGCACGCGCGTTGGTGCTTTCCCCCGACGGGCAGGTGTGGCGCGACACTGCCCCCACCGCGCCGGCGTTGCACTTCCCACCGCTCACAGGCAAAGACGTTCAGCACGGGCGGGTGCGCGCTGCCGATGGCAGCCCGTGGGCTTATTCCGCCCTGCGGGTGCGCAACGGCTGGTGGCTGGTTATCGCCGAGCCTCTGCCCCGCCCCCTCGAAATGCTCTGGCGCAACCGCCAGGACTGGCTGGTGCCGCTCGCCGAAGCCGCCGTGCTCGCCCTTTTGCTGGCATTAGTGCTGGCCTGGTGGCTCAGCCGCTGGGTGGCGCGCCCCCTCCGCCGCACTGCCAAAGCCGCGCGCGCCCTGGCCGAAGGGCATTATCAGCCAGTACCTGAAGAAGGCCCCCAGGAAGCCCGCCTGCTGGCACGCACTTTCAACGAAATGGCGCGCCGCGTGGAGGCTTCCCAACGCTCACAGCGCGAATTTGTCGCCAATGTTTCGCACGAACTGAAAACCCCCATCACTTCCATCCAGGGTTTTGCCCAGGCCATCGTTGATGGCACCGCCGATGACCCCGAAAGCGTGCGCACCGCCGCCCAGGTCATTACCGAGGAAGCCGGGCGAATGCACCGCCTGGTGCTGGCCTTGCTCGACCTCGCGCGCCTGGATGCCGGAACAGCCGACCTGCGCCGCGAAGCCGTGGCGTTGCGGCCTTTGCTGGAAAACCTGTGCCTCCACTTCCGGCCGCAGGCCGAAACAGCGGGCGTGCGCCTCACCCTGGAAGCCCCTGACGGCCTGAGCGTGACCGGCGACAGCGACCGTCTGGCGCAGGTCTTCACCAATTTGCTGGACAACGCCCTCAAGCACACCCCGCGCGGCGGCGAAGTGCGCGTCCAGGCACGCCGCACGGCCGATGGCGTGGAAGTCAGCGTCAGCGACACCGGCGAGGGCATTTCCCCCGAGGTGCAAGAGCGCATTTTCGAGCGTTTCTACCGCGGCGACAAAGCCCGCAGCGGCGGCAGCGCCGGTTTGGGGCTGGCCATTGCCCGCGAAATCGTGCGTGCCCACGGCGGCGACATCACCGTACAGAGCACCCCTGGCAAAGGCAGCACCTTTGTGGTAAAACTGCGGCTATAGTCGCCATAGTCGCATGGTCTGATAGTCGGTTAGTCGCGCCTGCCTGACTATCCGACTATCAGACGATCAGACCACCCGACGCTCTGACACCCTCTCCCCCATGCCTACCGTTTCCGTCATCGTCCCGTGTTACAATGAGCAGCCCACCATCGGCCTGCTGCTGGACGCCCTCTACGCCCAGACCTACCCGCGCGAAGCGCTGGAAGTCATCATCGCCGACGGGCTTTCCACCGACGGCACTCGCGCGGCCATCGCCGCGTGGCAGGCTGCGCACCCCGACCTGGCCGTGCGGGTGGTTGACAACCCCGACCGCATCATCCCCGCGGCGCTCAACCGGGCGCTGGCCGTCGCGCGAGGCAAAATCATCGTGCGCCTCGACGCCCATTCGGTGCCCGCACCCGATTACATCGCCCGCAGCGTGGCCGCGCTGGAAGCCGGCAAAGGCGACAACGTGGGCGGCGTGTGGGAAATCTGCCCCGGTGGAGAAGGCTGGCTGGCCGAGTGCATCGCGGCCGCGGCCGCGCACCCGCTGGGCGTCGGCGACGCCCGCTACCGCTACGCCTCCACCGCCGCCGCGGTCGATACCGTGCCCTTTGGCGCTTTCTACCGCCGCCTGATCGAGCGCATCGGCGGGTTCGACGAGAGCCTGCTGACCAACGAAGATTACGAGTTCAACACGCGCGTGCGCGAATCGGGCGGCACGGTATGGCTCGACCCCAGCATCCGCTCAGCCTACTTTGCCCGCCCCACCTTGCGGGCGCTGGCGCGACAATACTGGCGCTACGGCTACTGGAAGGTGCAAATGCTGCGGCGCTACCCCCACACCCTCCGATGGCGGCAGGCATTGCCGCCGCTCTTCGTGTTGGTGCTGGGGGTGTTGGCCATCGCGGCCACGGTCTGGTGGCCGGCGCGGGTGCTGTTGGGCTTCCAACTCGGCGGATACGCGCTGGCGCTGCTGGGCGCGGGGTTGCACTTGGCCGTGCGGCGACGCAAACCGGCCTGCGTAGTGGGCGCGCCGCTGGCTATGGCAACCATGCACCTGGCCTGGGGCGCGGGCTTCCTGTCGGGCATCGTGTCTCCGCCGCGGGCCGCGAACACACTTTCCCAGCGATAACACCGCCGCATTCCCAATCGCCGCGTTTTCGGGCCTTCCCCCCGCCGAAGACGCACCGAGAGAACCATGCCGCCTGTGCAATCGACGCCCAAAACTTCCCCCTTTCGCTTGCGCCCGGCTGAACGGCGCACCCTGCTGCTCGCCGGTGATGTGGCCGCCGTGCTGCTCGCCTGGGCGACAGCAGTTTACTTCTGGTGGGTAGGCGACCGGCTGGTGTTCGGCTTCCCCGGCCGGGCCTACATTGCCGATTTGCCCCTTTGGTTCCACCTGCTGCCGCTGTTCTGGTTGCTGCTGCTGGTGGAACTTTACACCCCCCACAAAGCCAGCCGCTGGCGGGAAACCGTGCGCGGTGTGGTCATGGCCGCGCTGGCCGGGGGGGTGATTTATCTGGTGGTGTATTTCACCTCGCCGCCGCTGTCGCTGCCGCGTAAAGGGGTGGCCGTCTTCTTCATCGCCGCCACGGTCTACACGCTCATCTGGCGCTATTTCTACATCCGCGTTTTCAACGCGCCGCGCTTCATGCGCCGGGTGCTGGTGGTGGGCGCAGGGAAAGCCGGGCGGGCGATCTTGCAGGCCATCCACAGCATCGAGCCGCCGCCTTTCAAGGTGGTGGGCGTGCTCGATGACGACCCCCAAAAATGGGGCAACACCTTCGAAAGCGAGCCCGTGCTGGGCGGCAGCGAGCAGTTGCTGGAAATCGTGCAACGCGAAGCGGTTTCCGACATCATTGTCGCCATCAGCGGCGAGATGCACGGGCGCATGTTCCAGGCCATTTTGGACGCGCAAGAGCGTGGGGTTGAAATTGCCACCATGGCTGCCGTCTACGAGGAATTGCTGGAACGGGTGCCCATCAAGCACCTCGACGCCGACTGGCTCATCCGCTCTTTCGTGGACGAGGCGCGCGTGAGCGCTTTCTACCTGATGGGCAAACGAGCCATCGACATCCTCGGCGGGCTGGTGGGTGTGACGCTGCTGGCGGTGCTCTTCCCGTGGATTGCGTTGGCCATCGTACTGGAAAGCGGCTTCCCGATTTTCTTCAAGCAAGTGCGTTCCGGGCGAGGGGGGCGGCCTTTCACCATGCTCAAGTTTCGGAGTATGCGCCCCGTACCTCCGGGGGAAGACGAGGGCAAATGGGCTGACGACGACGCCCACCGCATCACGGCGCTGGGGCGCTTCTTGCGAAAGACCCACCTGGATGAATTTCCCCAGTTCATCAATGTGCTCACTGGCGATATGAGTGTGGTCGGCCCTCGCCCCGAACAACCAGCCCTCATCGCCGACCTGGAGAAGAAAATCCCCTTTTATCGCGCCCGCCTGCTTGTCAAGCCCGGTGTGACCGGTTGGGCGCAGGTCAATTATGGCTATGTGGCCTCGGTGCAAGATACCGAAATCAAACTGGAATACGACCTCTACTACATCAAGCACCGTAGCCTGCTCTTCGATGTGATTATCATCTTGCGGACGTTAGGCACGATTTTCGGAGGGAAGGGGCGATGAGCCTCGCCCTGGTCACAGGCGGTGCGGGGTTCATCGGCTCGCACATTGTGCGGGCCTTGCTGGCCGAGGGCTGGCAGGTGCGCGTGCTCGACGATTTTTCCAGCGGCAAGCGCGAAAACCTGGCCGGGCTGACGCCCGCGCGGCTGGAAGTGCAGGAAGGCGACCTGCGCGACCCGTTAGCCCTGCGCGCCGCGCTACGCGGGGTGGTGGTGGTGTTCCACGAAGCCGCTTTCGTCTCGGTGCCCGCCTCGATGGAAGACCCGCTCACCTGCCACGAAATCAACGATGTCGGCACGGCGCGCTTGCTGGAAGCCGCGCGGCAGGCCGGCGTCGCGCGGGTCGTGCTGGCTTCCAGCGCCGCGGTGTACGGCGACAGCACGGCCTTCCCCCTGCGCGAAGACCAGCCCCCGCGTCCCCTCTCCCCCTACGCTGCCACCAAAGCCGCCAACGAACTTTACGCCCGCCTCTACACGGCGGCTTTCGACTTGCCGGTGACTGCCTTGCGTTACTTCAACGTCTATGGCCCGCGCCAACGCCCCGATAGCCCCTACGCGGCGGCCATTCCCATTTTTGCACGGCGGATGCTGGCAGGGCAACCGCCCACCATCTTCGGCGATGGCGGGCAGCGGCGCGATTTCGTCTTCGTGGGCGACGTGGCCCAGGCCAACCTGCGCGCCGCCGAAAGCGAAGCCGCCGCGGGGGAAACCATCAACATCTGCACAGGCCATGAAGTGACCCTGCTGGAACTCCTTGCCACGCTGCAGGAACTCATCCCCGACGCACCAGCGCCGGTGTTCGCGTCCCCTCGCCCCGGCGACATCTACCGCTCGGTGGGCGACCCCACCAAAGCCGCCCGGCTGCTCGGTTTTCGCCCCCAAACTTCACTGCGGGAAGGGCTGGCCGAGGTGGTAGCCTGGATGCGAACCACCGCCTGAAAAGTCCCCAGGCGAGAAAGGCTCGGGGGCGGCAAAGCCACTTCAACCCAAACGCGCGAAAGGCCATTCGACCTGAAGGCCAAATGAGCGCGTTTCGGCCAAAAAACGCCAAAACCCGCCGTTTCGGCGGGTTTTTCGCGCACACGGGGGAACAACAAACCAATCAAAAGAGCGGTAGCGCAATTTTATCGGTGATGAGCAGGCAAAACGACCCCAACATGCACATGGAAAGGAAAAACAACACCGCCAGCACAAACCGCTGGACAGGCGTCATACCAAAAAGCAATTCATCTTCCGCTGTGCCGATCGCTTTAGCGGAAGTTTCGGGGTCTTCATCCTCCAAAAAATCGCCGCTCTCGCGGAAATCGTCCAACATGGTGACCTCCTCGGTAGTGCGTCGGGCGCTGGTCTAAGTTTATGGCAATTTAGGCTGGCTGTCAACCGGCCGCAGGTGGCCTTGCAGGGCATACAGGGTGTGCACATCGCCAGAAGGCAAGCGCAAGCGAAGCCCGCCGCGCGCATCGAGCCCCAGCAACACCCCTCTGACCTCGCCCGCGCGCACGCCCTGCCCGCGGTAAGCCAGGCGGCTTTCCCACGCCCGCAGAAATGCAGGGGTAGCGAGGCGATATCGCCACCACACCATGCGGCGCAGCAGCGCGGCCAGGAAACCCCACCGCGGCGGCGGGGAGCCCAGGGCATCGGCCACACACCCGGCGGGGAAATCGGCCGCCCCGGCCGGGGGTAAGGCTTCCGGTGCAAGGTTCACGCCAAGGCCCACGACCACCGCAGCGGCGCCCTCGCCTTCCCACGCGGTTTCAGCAAGCACGCCCGCGATTTTGCGGCCTTCCAGCAGCACATCGTTAGGCCATTTGAGGGAAGGCGAAAAGCCCAGGGCTTCCAGTGCCTCGGCCAGCGCCACCGCCGCCCAGGCGGTAAACCGGGCAAGGTAGGGCTGCTCGCCGGGCAAAGGCCGGGCAATGAAAGTGAAGGTCAGCGCCGCAGCCGGATGCGACCACCAGCGGTTGCCCTGTCGCCCACGGCCGCGGGTTTGCCGCTCGGCCAGCACCAGACACCCTTCCGGCGCACCTGCACCAGCCCAGGCCAACGCCTCATCATTGGTCGAGCCGGTCACGGGGTAAAAGCGCCACGTGGCCAGGGGCAATGCGCGCAATGCTTGTTGCAGCGCCGGGGGGCCAAGATGCCAACCGCCGGTCATGGCGTTCCCCCCGTGGGCGGCGGCGGAATCTGCGGCGGGGTCAGCGGCAGGCGCCCCAGCGCGCGGAAAGCCAGCGGCCCCAGCAAAAACGGCAGCCAGAAGGTAATGCCACGGTAGGCCAACGTGATGACGGCAGCCGCGCCCAACGATACATTGAGCGAATTGAGCGCCACCGTCATCACCCCTTCCACAATGCCGATGCCCGAGGGAGTGGGCGAAATGATCATGAACAACATCGCGACCGCGTACCCCCCCACCACTGTGCCCAACGAATGCGGAACATGGAAGGCCAGGAACACCAACCAGAGCACCAGCACCTGCAACATTTTGCTCACCACGCCCAGCGTGGCTGGCAGCAACACCGCATGGGGCTGGCGGCGGAGGGCTTGCAGCCCTTCCCCCGCGTCGAGAGCAAAAGTGCGCGCCCGGCTTTCGGAAAGGTAAGGGCGATGCAGCAAAGGCCACAGCAGGCGGTTGGTGCCGTGGGCCAGCGCCCCCAGCACACGCGCCAGCAAGGGGCCAGAGTAAGCCCCCAGGTAAAGCAAAGCCCCAAGCCCCAAGGCCAGGCCGGCCATCAGGATAGAGGCAATAATATCAGCCGTGGTCAAATTGTTGCGGCGGATGAGCACGACCAGCCCCAACGCCAACACTGCCAGGAACCCGGCGTATTCGAAGAAAAGGTACACCACGCCCGCGACGGTGGCACGGCTGGCTGAATAGCCCTGCTGACGGGCTTCGGCAATGTAAACGGCCAGCCCGCTCATGCCGCCGCTGGGCACCACCACGCCAAAGAAGTTTGCCCCTAAAGCCATCAACGCCAGACGAATGGGGCTTTCCTCAAGCCCCAGGGCCCGGTAAAGGATCCTCAGGTTATAGCCCGCGTTGAGGTACCACAAAACCTGCACCCCCAGGGCCAGGCCGATAAATCGCAGGTCGCCCTGCCGCAGGGTTGCCACGATGGTGTGAATTTCTGCCAGACGCCCAATGAGGAAAACAACGCCCAGCAGCAGCGCCAGGGCAAAGAGAAGTTTGCGCATGGGGGCATTATACCAAGCCAGCCAGGCCGTAGGATGCCACAAAAAAGCAGGGCGGGAAAGCATCCCGCCCTGCAGCACGGGTTCGCCTACGCGGCGTGGCGCGGCTACGGCCGCGGCCGCTCGCCCAAGGTCACCTTCAGGGTGATGACTTTGTTCCCGCGGACGACCTTAAGGGCCACGGCCTCACCGGGTTTATGGTCAAAGAGGGTATTGATGAAGGGGTGTTGATCATCAATAGGCGTGCCGCCGATCTGGGTAATGATGTCGCCGTGCTGCAAGCCCGCTTTTTCAGCCGGACTGCCAGCCGCCACCTGAACGACATACACACCCCACTTCACCGGCAGGCCATACCGGGCAGCAATGGCGGGGTTGATGCCCTGCCAATCGATGCCCAGGTAGGGGCGCGACACATAGCCCTGCTTGATGATTTGCTCGGCCACGGCGCGCACCGTGTTAGAAGGAATGGCAAAGCCCAGCCCTTCGGCAACATCGCCGCCGCCGTTGCGGACGATCAGCGTATTGATGCCAACCACTTCACCTGCCAGGTTGACCAACGGGCCACCTGAGTTACCGTGATTGATAGCCGCGTCGGTCTGGATGAGGCCTTCCATCACATAGCCGCGACCGGTGTCGAGGTTACGGCCGGTGGCGCTGACCACGCCCACCGTCACCGTGTTGCGGAAGGCGCCCAACGGCGAGCCGATGGCAATCACGGTTTCGCCAGGCTTGAGAGCATCGGAGTTGCCCAACACGGCCACACCGGGCACTTTCCCTTTCACCTGCAACACGGCCAGGTCGGCAAAGCGGTCGGTGCCCACGATGCGGGCTTCCCGCCGGGTGCCGTCGGCAAAAATGACTTCCAGTTTCCGCGTGCCGGCCACGACGTGGTTGTTGGTGATGATGTAACCTTTCTCAGACACAATCACCCCAGAGCCACTCACCTGCTCATCGGGTGTACGGCCAAAGAATGTCACCTGGCCAGGAATGACGCCAACCACGGTAACCACGGCAGGGGAAACCTTCTCAACCGCCTTGGTGATTGCGGTTTCAATCTGGGTGGTTTCCACTTTCAAGACATCGCCATTCGGCGTTTTGCCCGTGGCAGGGGCGTTGCCTTGCCCTGCGGGGGAAACCGCCGCTGCGGGCGCAGCAGCCGGCACAGCGTGCGAGGCAACCCACCAGCCTCCTGCCAGCCCACCGCAAAGCGCCGTCAGGGCGGCAGTCAGCACCCAGAGGAAGATCAGTGCAATGCGCTTGGCCTCCATGTTTCACCTCCCGAAGCCCCGGCGCGGGCGTCGGTGGGCTTCCGGCGCGGGCGTCGGGGAGATGAAAGATTTAGCGGCGGCGACGACCGCCGAAAATCAGCATGGCATAGTACATCACCTGCAAAAGCGCGGTTACCAACGCCGCCACATAAGTGAGCGCCGCCGCGTTCAGCACACGGTTCACGCCCACGGCCTCTTCCTCGGTCTGGACAATGCCGGTTTCGCGCAGCAGGCGTTTGGCACGTGCCGAAGCGTTGAGTTCCACCGGCAGCGTCACCAGGGCGAACAGCGCGCCCAACGAGAAAACCACCAGCCCAACCACTGCCAGTTGTAGGTAGTTAAGAATCAGGCCGATGAAGATCAAAATCCAGCCAAGGTAAGAGCCAATGTTGACGGCCGGCACCATCATGCTGCGAAGTTTGAGCGGGGCGTAGCCTTCCTGGTCTTGCAAGGCATGGCCAAGTTCGTGGGCGGCCACAGCCACTGAGGCCACGGAACGCCCCTGGTACACCTGCGGGGAAAGCCGCAGCACTTTGCTTCGCGGGTCGTAGTGATCGGTCAGCGTGCCGCGCACGGCTTCCACCCGCACGCCATACAGCCCGCCGTAGCGGATGAGCCGCTCGGCAGCCTCGGCGCCGGAGAGGTTGGCCTGCAACGGCACACGCGACCATTTCTTGAACGCCGAACTCACATACCATTGGGCTGCCAGCATCAACAGAAATGCCGGCGCCATGAAGATCAGGTAGTAAGGATCAAACCAGAACATAGACCTGCCCTCCGTGAGGGGTTGTTATTTGATGCCGCCAGGCGCTTTACCCGAAAGAATGAGTTCTTTGGCCTTATCCAGTTGCGGGTCGCGCTTGGCTTTGGCATCGTCTTGGGTGAATTCCACTTTGAAATCGGGCGTCAGACCCTTGCCGCTGATCTGGCGCTTCTTGGGGGTGAGCCACAACGCCACGGTAATCCGCACCGCGCCCTGGTTGTTATCCAGCGGAATCCAGTTTTGCACCGAGCCCTTGCCGTAGGTGGTCACGCCTACCAGCACAGCCCGGCCGTAATCTTGCAGCGCGCCCGAGACAATCTCAGCCGCCGACGCCGTGCCATCGTTGACCAGCACCACCATCGGCACATCGGTCGCCAGGCCGCCGCTGTGGGTCTTGTAACTCTTCAGGCTGCCGTCTTTATATTGCTCGTAGAGCACCACTTTGCCTTCCGGCAGGAACTCGGAAGCCACGTCCACAGCGGTCACGAGATACCCGCCGCCGTTGTTGCGCAGGTCCAAAATCAACCCTTTAGGATGCTGCGCCATCAAGGTTTTGAGCGTGTCGCGAAGTTCCTGGGTGGTTTTATCGCCAAAGGTGTGCAGTTGGACGTAAGCGATATCGCCATCCAGCATCTTGCCTTCCACGCTGGGGATGGTGATTTTGGCGCGGGTGATGACCACATCGAAGGGCTTTTGATCATCGCGCTTAATGGTCAGGCGCACCTTCGTGCCCGCAGGACCAAGCACCTTCCGCACCACCAGTTCGGGGTTGATGCCCGTGACGTCTTGACCATCGACGGCGATGATTTCATCGCCCGGTCGCAACCCCGCCTTCTCGGCGGGCGAGCCTTTCATCGGGGTCACGATGGTGACATATTTGCCCGAAGTGTCAACCCAGGCGCCGATGCCTTCATATTCGCCCGACAGCGAGATGTTAGCCTCGCGATATTCATCGGGGTCCATGTAAGAAGTGTGCTTGTCGCCCGTCGCGGCATACATGCCGCGAATCGCGCCCTGCACCAGTTTGACGTCGTCCAGCGGACGGACATAGTACTCATGCAACAACTTCCAGGCCTGCCAGAAGGGGGCCCAAATGTCCGTCGGGCTGGCCGTAGGCGTGGGGGTGCCAGGGCCCACAGTGGGCGGAGGCGGGGTGGAAACAGCCGCGGTGCTTCCGGCCGGGCTCTCAATGCCTTTAGCCAGGTAGCCAAGAGCAAAGCCGCCTGCAAAAGTGCCGGCGACGAGAGCCAGCACCAGCACAGCAGCCAGAAGGTAACGCCAGTAATTTTTCATCTTGAGCTCCTTATACTTCATGGTCTATAGGTAAGCGTACCACGGAGAGATTAGAAAAGTGTAAAAAGTGCCCTATTGTTTTGGAATTTGGCGGCTCCCCCGTGGGCAGGTCTCCCCCAGCGCGCCGGTGCAGCGCCTCAGGCGTCTTTCGAGGGCGGGCGCAGGTCATCGGGAATGCCCTTGACCGCCTCGCCGAGGGCTTTCCATCCCTGGTCTTCTTTGACCCACGGTGAGCGGCTGCGGCGCACCACCTTTCGCAAAATCTCCACCTGGGCATGCAGGTTTTGACGGCGCAGGCTGTAAGCCAGCAGCAACGAAAAGATGATGGCAACGACAATGCCGCCGAGCACCAAAAGCACAGTATGCATGGCTTTTCCTCCATCGCGCGCCGCGCGTTCAGTGCCCTCGCGCAGCGGAAGGCATGGGCGCGCCGGCAATCCTCGGGAACGCCCGCGGGAGGGCGTAAATTTCCGGAATCACCGCATCCACCTGGCGGGCTTCTGCGGCCGCGGCTTCCCGCGCCACCCACACCGTGCGGAAGCCCAAGGGGCGGGCAGCGGTCAGGTTGCAAAGACGATCGTCGACCAGCACCGCGTCGCCGGGCGGCGGGTTTCCTGCCAGGGTAAGGGCCTGCCGGTAAGCGCTTTCCCACGGCTTGGGGTGCAGGTCGGTGGCAAAGATGTCAATGATGCCCTCGAAAACCTCGGCCACACCCAAAATTTCCAGCACGCGGCGGGCGTGGGCCGCATCGGCATTGGTGAACACCCACTTGGGGCCGGGCAACGCCTCCAACGTGCGGCGCAACCTCGGGTCGGGGGCCAGATAGGCTTCCAGCGGCAGGTCGTGGGTAAAGGCAAAGTAATCATATGGGTCGGCATGGTGGGGCATTTCATGCAACAGCCCTTGCAAGGTGGTGCCATAGGCCGCCACCCAACGGCGGCGCAGCGCCTGGGCAGCCCCTGGGGCAAGCCCCAACCGCACTTCCAGGTAACGGGTAATGCGGGCGCTGATTGCCGGCCACAAACCGGTGCGGTCGGTGTAAAGCGTACCGTCCAGATCCAGAAGCCAGACAACCATAGTCTAATTGTACCCGATGGTATAATTTTGCCATCCCTTTGCCGAGGAAAGCCCATGGCACTTACCCGTGAAGAAGTTGAACACATCGCCCAACTGGCGCGCCTGGAACTCACCGACGAGGAAATCGAGCGCTACCGCGAGCAACTTTCTGACGTTTTGGATTACGTCGCCCGCCTGCAGGGGCTGGACACCGCCGACATCCCGCCGACGGCCAGCGTGCTGCCGCCGCGCACCGTGCTGCGGGAAGACGAGCCGCGCCCGGGCCTGCCGCGCGACGAGGTGCTTGCCAACGCCGCGGAAACCGAAAACGGCCAATTCCGCGTGCCGCCCGTTTTTGGAGGGGAAGGCTGATGCGCACCGTGACCGAATGGCTGAACGCCCTGACGAGCGGCGAGGTCTCCAGCCGCGAACTGACCGAAGACGTGATTGCCCGCATTGAACGGCTGGAGCCGGTCGTGCGCGCTTTCCTCACCCTTACGCCCGAGGAAGCCTTGCAAGCCGCCGACGAAGCCGACCGCCGCCGGGCGGAAGCCCGCCGCAACGGCGAAAGCGTGCCCCCGCTGCTGGGGCTGCCTATGGCCGTGAAAGACGTCCTCAGTACGCGCGGCATCCGCACCACCTGCGGCTCGCGCATCCTGGAAAACTACGTGCCGCCCTTCGATGCCACGGCGGTGCGCCGCCTGAAAGAAGCCGGGGCCATCATCGTGGGCAAAACCAACACCGACGAGTTCGCGATGGGCTCTTCCACCGAAAACTCGGCCTACGGCGTGACCCACAACCCCTGGGATCTGGAACGCGTGCCGGGCGGTTCTTCGGGCGGCAGCGCGGCTGCGGTGGCAGCCCGCATGGTGCCCGTCGCTCTGGGCACCGATACCGGCGGCAGCGTGCGTCAGCCGGCTTCCTTCTGCGGCGTCACCGGCCTGAAGCCCACCTACGGGCGGGTTTCCCGCTATGGCCTGATTGCCTACGGCTCTTCGCTGGATACCGTGGGCGTGCTTGCCCAGACCGCCGAAGACGCCGCGCTCTTCCTGCACCTGATGGCCGGGCAAGACCCCTTAGACGCCACCAGCATGGATGTGCCCGTGCCGCCGCCTTCCCTCAAGCCGCGGGAAGACTTCCGCGGCCTGAAAATCGGCGTGCCGCGGGAATATTTCACCGAGGGCATCCAGCCCGCGGTGGCCCACGCGGTGCGCGCCGCGCTGGATTTGATGGCCGACATGGGCGCGGAGGTGCGGGAAATCAGCCTGCCGCACACCGAATATGCCGTGCCGGTCTATTACCTGATTGCCCCTGCTGAGGCCTCGGCCAACCTGGCGCGCTTCGACGGCATCCGCTACGGGCCGCGCGCCGAAGCCGAAACCATGTGGGATGTGTTCTACCACACCCGCGGGCAACTTTTCGGCCCCGAAGTCAAGCGCCGCATCATGTTGGGCACCTACGCCCTCTCCGCGGGCTATTACGATGCCTATTACGGGCAGGCGCAGAAAGTCCGCACCCTCATCAAGCGCGATTTCGAGCAGGCTTTCAAGGAAATCGACCTCATCGCCGCGCCCGTTGCGCCGAGCACCGCCTTCCGCATCGGCGCGCACACTGGCGATCCGCTTTCCATGTACCTGGAAGACATCTTCACCCTGCCCGCCAACCTCGCGGGCGTGCCCGGCGTGGCGTTCCCGGTGGGCTTCGACGACCTTGGCCTGCCCATTGGGCTGCAGTTCATGGGGCCCCACTTCCGGGAAGACCTCATTCTGGAAGCCGCTCACCTGTACCAGCAAGCCACCGACTGGCACCGCCACACGCCCGACCCCCTCGCCGATGAGGAGTGAGGGAGCGAGGTTGGTTTGCTGAGGGACAAGGAGCAGCGTCATGGAAGAACAACAATTGCTGGCGCGTATCAGCATGAACCCCGAAGTCAAGGGCGGGAAGCCGGTCATCAAGGGCACCCGCCTGACCGTGGAATATGTGCTCAATTTGTTAGCCCACGGTGCCACCGTAGAAGACATTCTGGCAGAGTACCCCGGCCTGACCCCCGAAGATATTCGCGCCTGCCTGCTGTTCGCCACCAAATCGCTGGCTGATACGGCTTTCATGCCGCTCGCGGCGGAGTGATTCCCCATGCGCTTTTTGGTGGACGAATGCACCGGCCCCGTGGTAGCGCGATGGCTGCGGAGTGCAGGCCATGAGGTGTTTTCGGTGTATGACCATGCGCGGGGGGCAACGGATGCTTTCCTGATTGGAAAGGCTGTGCATGAAGGGTGGATTATCGTCACAAATGACAAAGATTTCGGAGAAATGATTTTCCGAGGAGGGTATCGCCCTCGCGGGGTGCTCCTTCTGCGGCTGGATGACGAACGCTCCCCCAACAAAATTGCCGTGCTCAAAGCGTTGCTGGAAACTTATGGCGAACAAATTCGCGGTCATTTTGTCGTTGTGACCGAAGACCGTGCGCGCTTCACCCCCATTCCCTGAATTCACGGAGGTTTCCCAATGAACCTGCCCGACCTTGCCGAATTCATGACCTGGCCGTGGGAGAAAATCGCTCCCTACTACGACGAACTCCGCAAAGCCACCCTCACCGCCGATAGCGTGAAGGGCTGGCTGGCCGACTGGTCGCGCCTCGGCGAGTACCTTCATGAAACCGCCAGCCGCCTGCACGTGGCCGTCACGGTAGACACCACCGACGAGGAAGCCCACCAGCGCTTCGAAGCCTTCATCGAAGGCGTGCTTCCCGAAGCCCGCAAAGCCGAGCAGGCGCTGGCGAAAAAACTCGTGGAAAGCGGCCTGGAGCCGGAAGGCTTTTGCGTTCCGCTGCGCAACATGCGCGCCGAAATTGAACTCTTCCGCGAAGAAAACCTGCCCCTGCAGGTGGAGGAAGAAAAACTCCGCAACGCCTACAACCAGGTGGTCGGCGCGCAGACCGTGGAATGGCATTACAAGGAATACACGGTTTCGCAGATGCGCCCCTTCTTGCAGGAACCCGACCGCACCGTGCGTGAGGAAGCCTGGCGGCTGATGACCGAGCGGCAGTTGCGCGACCGCGGCCCCCTCACCCGCATCTGGCAGCAGATGCTCGATTTGCGCCAGCAGATGGCCGCCAACGCCGACAAGCCCGACTACCGCGCCTTCCGCTGGCAGCAGATGGGGCGCTTCGATTACACCCCCGACGACTGCCGCGCCTTCCACAAGGCCATCGAAGAAGTCGTGGTGCCCGCCGCCGCAGCCGTGCTGGAAAAGCGCCGCCAGCGCCTCGGCCTCGACCGCCTGCGCCCGTGGGATTTGAACGTCGACCCGGCAGGCCGTCCGCCGCTGCGCCCCTTCCGCAACGTGGAAGAACTCAAGGAAAAGAGCGAAGCCATCTTCCACCATGTGGATCCCCAACTCGGCGCGTATTACCACACCATGCGGGAAGAAAACCTGCTCGACCTGGAAAACCGCAAGGGCAAAGCCCCCGGCGGCTATTGCACGGCTTTCCCCGTGAGCAAACGCCCCTTCATCTTCATGAACGCCGTTGGCGTGCATGACGATGTGCAGACCATGTTCCACGAATCCGGCCACGCCTTCCACGTTTTTGAAAGCCTTGCGTTGCCTTACCTTTACCACCAGGGCAACGTGCCGATGGAATTTGCCGAAGTGGCTTCCATGAGCATGGAACTGCTGGCTTCCCCCTACCTCACGCACGACTTCGGCGGCTTTTACACTCCGCACGAAGCCGCCCGCGCCCGCATCGAGCACCTGGAACGCAGCCTGCTCTTCTGGCCTTACATGGCCGTGGTGGACGCCTTCCAGCACTGGGTTTACGAGCACCCCGAAGAAGCCCACGACCCCGCCGAATGCGACCGCATTTGGGGCGGCTTGTGGGACCGCTTCATGCCCGTGACCGACTGGCGCGGCCTGGAAGACGCCAAAGTTTCGGGCTGGATGCGCAAACTGCACATCTTCCAGTACCCGTTTTACTATGTGGAATACGGCCTCGCACAGTTGGGCGCGGTGCAGGTATGGGCTAACGCGCTGGAAGACCAGCAAGCCGCGGTAGCGGCTTACCGCAAGGCGCTCGCACTGGGCGGCACCGTCACCCTGCCGGAACTCTACGCCGCCGCGGGGGCGAAGTTTGCCATGGACGCCGCCACCCTGCGCAAGGCGGTGGATTTGATGATGCGGGTGATCGAGGAATTGGAGACGGTGGCGGAAGGAGGGGCTAAGGGATTGGGATTGGGTGTCCAGTCCTGAAATACGTTTACACGAAAACTTCCCCTCTCCCTATCAAAGTGATCCGAATATATGGGCTGGGGTAGCGTACCCCAAGGAGAGGTGAGGTCGTTCAAAGTTGTAAAGATGCACGGCTTGCGCCACGGTTTCAATGGCTTGGCTTTTGCTTGGAAACAAACTACTCAGAAGATACTCGGTCTTGAGGATGCCGTTCAGCCGTTTCGCCGGAGCATTGTCGTAGGCGTTGCCTACAGCACCCATGCGAGGGTGGCGTTTCCGTATCTCTCGCACCAAGGCGAGAATCAGTTGGGCTTCGGCTTCCTTCCGCAGGTCTCGCTTCCGGGCCTGGTAATAGGCCTGAGGCGTGACCCCAAACCATTGGCAGGCCTGGTAAGTCGGCAC